>CASFUJ010000312.1 GCA_949297645.1 uncultured Desulfovibrionaceae bacterium | reverse complement strand
CGCAAGAGTCTGGAATACCGTCTCTATCAGGAACTGCGCGGCGACATGGCGACGGAGCGCCCCCGTCTCGTGAAGGTCGCGGAGCGCATCGCCAGACTCGACTACTGGCAGTGCCTTGCCGAAGGCGCGGAGCGCAACGGCTGGACGAAGCCGGTGCTGTGCGACAACGCGGAACTCACCATACGGCAGGGCAGGCATCCGGCCGTGGAGGCGGTGATGGGCCGTTCCTCCTTCATTCCCAACGACCTCGTCATGGATAAGGAGCGTCGTCTCATCCTCATTACGGGGCCGAACATGGCGGGCAAGTCCACGGTACTGCGTCAGACGGCCCTCATCGTCATCATGGCGCAGATGGGATCCTTCGTGCCCGCGGCCGAGGCCCGCATCGGCATGGCCGACCGCGTCTTCTCCCGCGTGGGCGCGTCCGACAATCTCGCGCAGGGGCAGAGCACCTTCATGGTGGAGATGATGGAGACGGCCCGTATTCTGCGTCAGGCGGGCCGCCGCAGTCTGGTCATTCTCGACGAGATAGGCCGCGGCACCAGCACCTTCGACGGCCTCGCCCTGGCCTGGGCCGTGGTGGAGGAGCTTGCCCGGCGCGCGGAGGGCAACGTGCGCACGCTTTTTGCCACCCATTATCATGAGCTCACCTCCCTTGCCGGAACCCTGCCCGGCGTGTGCAACATGAATATCGCGGTGCGGGAGTGGAACGGCGACATCGTCTTTCTGCGCCGCCTCATTCCGGGCCCGGCCGACCGCAGCTACGGCATAGAGGTGGCGCGCCTTGCGGGCGTGCCCGCTCCCGTGGTACACCGGGCGCGGGAAATTCTCGCGAGGCTCGAGGCCGCGCGCGGCAGAAGCCGCGTGGCGAAGCTCGAAGCCTCTCTGCTGCCCGGCATGGAGGCCCCCCGCGCCCCGGAACCCGCTCCCGAACCCGCGCCCGCGCCCGAACCCGCTCCCGCTCCCGCGCCCGCTCCCGCGCACCCCGTGCTGGAGGCCCTGCGCAACGTCAATCCCGACTCCATGACGCCCATGGACGCCCTGAAACTGCTTTCCGACTGGAAGGCCCTGTGGGGCGCGTCTTCCTCACGCTCTTGACTAAACGGCCGCGAAGGCCGAAAACGCGGCTGTGAGCGGCCCCGGCCGCTTTCCCCCGGGTTTTGTCCCGGCAAGCCGATGAAAGGATGCCCGATGGAACGTTCTTCTGTCTTATGGAAGCTCTTCATGCCCTTTGCGCTGCTGTGCCTCGCCCTGGCCCTCGCCGGCTGCGGACGCAAGGGCGACCCCGTGCCCGACTACTCGCGCGACGCCTTTTCCTTTACCGACCTTGCGGCCGAAGCCGCGGCCGACGGCGTCATCACCTTTTCGGGCCGCGTCTCCGGAGCCGCGCAGAACATGGAATACATGGTGCTGGAAATACAGGCCGTGGACGGCGAGCTCTGCGAAGGCTGCCCCTTCCTTCCGCAGGAGCAGCAGCGCATTGACTCCCGCGACGCCTGGGAAAGCGAGAGCGGTTCCTCCTTCAGTTTCGTCCATCGTCCCGTGTTCCCCGGCTACGCCTGGCGCTGGCGTCTTGTGGGACACAACCTTTATTCGGGCCTCGCAGACGTGACCAGCCCCATGCAGACGGTGTTCATGGATTCCCTCTCCGTTTCCATGCCCGCGACCGGAGAATGAACATGACCTTTCTTCAGCGTACCGCCGGCCTCGCGGTCTTTCTTCTCTGCCTCGTTCTTTCCGCCTCCGGCGCATACGCCGCCGCCTATGCCGACTTCCGCGCCGACGTCCAGTTCCAGCGCGAGGGAAAGGCCGTGCGCACCTGCGGTTCCGCCATGTCCTCCGGGCCCTTTGCCCGCATGGACATCGACCTCGACAAGGCGGGCCGCTTCTCCCTCATCGTGGATACGCGCGAGCACATGCTGCGCGTGCTCTCCCACAGCCTGAAGGCCTATGTCGAGATTCCCGTCTCCGGCGACCCGCGCGACTGGCGCGCCCTCGTCAAGAGCGCCGCGGCCGCCGTCATGCCCCAGAGTATGGGCATGATATCTCTTCAGGAAAAGGAGACCGTTTCCCTCGGCAGGGACAACTGGCAGGGCTATTCCGTGCAGAAGTTCCGCAGTGTGTTCGAGGCCGGATTCATGGGGTCCCTCCACCGCTTCACCCTCGAGGTCTGGGAAAACGAGGCCTTCGCTCCCTTCCCCATGTACGTCTCTTCCGCCGAAACCAGCGCCACCCACGCCGGCAGCGCCTGGCTCACCAACATCGCCGCCGAGCAGTCCTCGCAGGCCATGTTCCGGATACCGGACTCCTTCACCCGTTACGCCTCCGTCATGGATCTCTTCCTCTACGCTCTGACCGCCTTCTGACCCCGGAAGAACGCACGGGGGAACGGGAAAAACCGCCCCGCGATTCCTTCTTTTCGCCGTCCGTTTTCCGCCTGCGGACGGGAGGCGAACGTATTTGTCAGACGTGATTTCGGTCTTCTGCGGAAAAGCGCCTTCCGGTCGGGGCGGACT
>CASFUJ010000311.1 GCA_949297645.1 uncultured Desulfovibrionaceae bacterium | reverse complement strand
AGGCCGCGCCGGCAGAACTTCTCCTCGTTTGATGAATTGAAGGTGATGCGCAAACTCTCCTGTGCGCCCTGAAAGAAAAATGACCGCATCGGCGGTATGCCGCTCCCGAAGGGCAGAGGGGTCGGAAGGAGGAGCTACATGGATATCGGTTCAAAAGAGCTGGTGGAACGTCTGCAGGCGCAGATTGCGGAAATCGTTTTCCGTCTGCAGGCGATTTCGGCGAATTTGAATATGCTCTCCGGCCTGAGAAGGGAGCGGGGGATACTGCCCGGTGAAGAGAGCGTTTCCGACGGAGAGAATTCCATTCACGAGAAGGGCATAACCTGTCTGGAATGCGGAAGGGTATGTCGCGTCATTACCCGCAGGCATCTGGCTTCACACGGGCTTACCGCATGTGCCTACCGGATGAAGTGGGGCTTGAAGCATGATACCCCTCTTATGTGCCGGGAGCTTCTCCGTGCCCGCCGGGAGCGGATGCAGACCATGAAGCTGTGGGAGCGCCGACATAATCTCCGCAGAAAAAAAAGGCAGGAAGACGCCTGAGAGACGTGCCGCCGTCTTTTTCTGCCGACCGGGAAGATTTCCGCTGAAGGAAGTTTTTCCGGTCGTTGTCGTTGTTCCGGGGCGGGAAGTGCGGCATGGGAGGAGGAATCCTTGTGGAGGGATGTTCCTGCATGCCCGTGGAGACTATGGCCGCCGGAACATCTTTCCTTGCGGGAAAGGGCATGGTGACGGGGAGACGGACATGTCATCGGCATTTCTTTGGTAGGGCTTGCGGCTTTTCTGCGTTTCTTCCGTGCGGAGACCGCGCCGCTTCAGGTGTTGTCCGCATCGCAAAAAGGGAGCTTGACCTTTCTCGGCAACAAGCGGTGTCGTTGTCGAGAAAGGTCAAGCTCCGACAGAAGCGCGGGAGCGTCCCGCAAGGGCATGTCTAATCCGCGGGCAGGAACTGCCTCGGAAGGCTGAGGCGTGCCTGCAGACCGCCTTCCTTTCTGTTGGAGAGGCGGATTTCACCGTTGTCCAGACGGGCGGCGTTTTGCGCAATGCTGAGTCCGAGTCCGAAACCTCCGGAGCTTTTGTTGCGCGAGCCTTCAAGGCGGAAGAAGGGCTGCATGACTCTGTCGATGCAGCAGTCGGGAATGCCGGGGCCGTCGTCGATGACGTCCACGAAGGCGGCTTCGTCCGAGCAGGATACGGTGACGAAGACGTGGCCCTTGCCGTAGGCGATGGCGTTGGCCACGAGATTGCGCAGGCATATCTCAATACCGCTGGGCCTTGCCTTGACGCAGATGCGCTCCGTACCGTCGGCGCAGCCCAGACATTCCACCTGGGGCGAGTGTCCCCTGATTTCTTCGATGAGATTTTCGATGAAGGACGCAAGGTCCAGAAGCTGAGGCTCTTCCGCGCTGAGACCGCTTTTGACCAAAGCAAGTCCTTTTTCCAGAATCGACGAGATTTCCATGATGTTGTGCTGGATATTGTCCTTGAGCCTGCCGTCGTCAAGCATTTCCGACGTCATCTGAATATGCGCCAGCGGGGTGCGGATATCATGCGCGATGGCGGTGAACATGTCGTCGCGCTCACGCAGAAGGTTCTGTATCTGCCTGCGCATGGAATTGAAGGCCTGCGTGGCCTTCCTCACTTCGGCCGTGCCTTTTTCCGGGAGTTTTTTCTGCTGCCGGTCGGGATTTTTTCCGAAGTTGAGAGAAAGTTCGGATATCTGTTCAAACTGAATGATGACCCTGTTTACCAGTATCAGCATCAGTATGAGAATAAAGGTACAACACAGAAACGATATAAGGACGCTCCACAGGTGTTCATTGGGGACATGTATGAAATAAAGGACAAGCGGTATGCACAAATGAAGAAGCATGCCCAGAATGAAAAGCATGCACAGCTGACGGCGCAGGGTATCCGGTTTGGGTAAGTTATGCATGTTCAATGCGTCCCGGTATTTTCCACATGTAGCCTTCGTTGCGGAAAGCCTGAATGTAGGTGGTGTTCTTTGAATCTTCTCCGAGCTTGACGCGGAGCCTGCGTATTTTCACGCTGATGTTCTGCAGATCGGAGCTGTTTGCCCCCATATGCTCAACAAGCTGTTCTCGACTGATTATTTTATTGGGATTGTTCAGAAAGAAAGTGAGAAGTCTGTAGTCGCCGGGGGTGAGCATCACCACCAGTCCCTTATCGTTGACGAGCTGGCGCGTCTTGCAGCTCAGCGTCCATTCTCCGAAGTGTATCTTGTCGGCCGTCTCCACGGCGGGAGGCGTGACGTTCGCCGTCCTGCGCAGAACGGCGTAGATGCGGGCTATGAGTTCTGCCGTGAAGAAAGGCTTGGCGATATAGTCGTCGGCTCCGGCATGCAGTCCCGCCACGCGGTCGGTGGGGTCTCCCAGTGCGGAAACCATGATGACCGGAATCCGTGCATGAGGACTGTCCTCCTTGCGCAGTTCACGACACAGAGAGAGTCCGTCCACACCCGGCAGAAGTACGTCCAGCAGAATGGCGTCGATGGTTTG
>CASFUJ010000310.1 GCA_949297645.1 uncultured Desulfovibrionaceae bacterium | reverse complement strand
TGTTTGTGAAGGTATCTGCCATGAGCACGCCTATTTCCGTACAGGGCTACAAGAAGCTGGAAAAAGAACTCGAAGCGCTCAAGAAGGAGCGTCCCGCCGTCATTCAGGCCATCAAGGAAGCCCGTGAAGAAGGCGACCTGAAGGAGAACGCCGGTTATGACGCCGCCCGTGAACGTCAGGGTTTTCTGGAAGCGCGCATCAACTACATCGAATCCCAGCTCCCCCAGTACACGGTTATCGACCTCGACACGCTCCACAGCGACAAGGTCATCTTCGGCGCGACCGTGCATGTGGTGGATGTGGACACCGAGGCGGAACGTCAGTTCACCCTGCTCGGCCCCGATGAAGCCGACTTCGCCAAGGGTTCCATTTCCATCAACTCTCCCGTGGGACGCGCCCTGCTCGGCCATGAGGTCGGCGACGAAGTCACCATCGACATTCCCCGCGGCCGCGTGACGTATGAAATCACCGACATCGAATTCCACGGCGTGCGCGACTGACTCCTCTTTTTTCCCTGCGTGAAAAAAGCCCCCGGATTCGGGGGCTTTTTTATGCTCCGCTGCCGACGAAGGCAACGCTCTGACAGGAAACCCTGCTTTCCGGACGTGTTGTTTCCGCCCGGCACAAGGGGAAAGCCCTCGTCGCCTTCCTGTCGGAAAACGGTACCGGAAGAAACGGAAGGGGTGCGTGCAGGGGAAATCCGTACCGGGTCACCGGTAACAAACGGTCCTGCAGGATGCCTCAGCGGCTGGAGGAGAACTCCCTGTCCGCACAGGCCGCGACGCGGTCCGGAGTATCCGTGCCCGTGGCGCATACCTCGTTACTTCCGGACCTTTCTGAGGCCAAGGGCGGGAGTATCCGCGCCCGTAAGGTCACGGCAGCAGGCCGTTCTGCCCGGCGTATGGCTGAAACATCCGCAGGCAGAAACGCTTTGGTCGCGCTTTCCGCAAGTGACACGAAGTGAAATATCCGTGCGCGTGGAAAAGGCGTCTTTCCGCCATGCGCGGTCAGCAGCAGAAAGAAGTATCCGCGCGTAGGAAAAAGAGGGTCGCTTCCGTGCGGACCTGCTGCTCGTGCGGAAGTATCCGCGCGCGGGAAAGAATATGACGCGCAGCGCCTGCCGCCCGACATCCACGAAGTATCCGTACGCGCGAAAAAAACGCGCCTGTCAGCATGGCGATTTCCGACAGTCCAGAAGTTTCCGCGCTGCCGGTTACGAAAGAAGACGAAAAAGCGCTCTAAGGAAGACTGAAAAGCACTGCGGCAGCAGGAAGTGCCGTCCCCGGCAAAGCTTACGCATGCTTCCAGTCACGGATGCGCACATCCACGCCGGCAGCACCGTTGTACATATCTATGGCCGGACTGTAAGCAAGCATGATACGCCGCCCTTCCATGTCGGCCGGAAAAGCTTCCGCCTGTCTCCATGCCTTGGCCTGAAGGGTGATGCCGCAGCTCTCGTCCGTCAGTTCCAGAAGAACATGGTTCTTCTGCTGACCGAAAAGACGGCGGCGCTTCACCAGAAGCGGCGGCGACTGAAACACCGGCTCTGGATTACCCACACCGAAAGGCTGCATCATTTCCAGTTCCTTGAGGAACACGAAATCCGCCGCTTCACGGAAGCTGAGCGTATCGTCAATCATCTGTACCGCAGGCACAGGGTCGGGGCCGAGCTCCTCCTCCACCACCGCAAGAAAACGCTTCCGGAAAGCTTCCAGCCGTTCCGGCAGCACACGCACCCCTGCGGCCATGCGGTGACCGCCGAAGGCCGCCAGCTCCTCTGCGCAGCGCGCAAGACCGCCGTGCAGATCAAAACCGCTTATGGAGCGCCCCGAGCCTTTCAGGGTATCGCCGTCGGCACACAGAACCAGCGTGGGTTTGTGATACTTCTCCACCAGACGGGACGCCACAATGCCGATGACCCCCTGATTCCAGTCTCTTCCGGCAATGACGAGCGCAGGGTCTCCCAGCGCGGCCTCGGCCTGAACCATGGCCTCTTCCGTAATGCGCTCTTCTTCCTGCCTGCGCTGCGTATTATATCCGTCCAGCCTTCGCGCAAGGTCCGCGGCCTCATGGCAGTCTCCGGCGCAAAGAAGCGCCAGCGCCGTCTCCGCCGACGCCACGCGGCCCGCGGCGTTGACGCGGGGCGCAAGGCTGAAAATGACCTGCCCCGCGCCGAGCGAAGCCAGAGGCGCAAAGCCGCTGACGGCCTTGAGCTCGGAAATGCCGGGGCGTTTCGCCTCGGCCAGCACCAGAAGGCCGTTCTTCACGAGGATACGGTTCTGCCCTTCCAACTCCACAAGGTCGGCCAGTGTGCCCAGCGCCACAAGGTCCAGCGTGCGGCGCATGTCCATGCGCGGCGTGCCGCCTTCGGCCAGACGCGCATTCAGTTCGGCCATGAGAAAGAACGTGACGCCCACCCCTGCCAGAGATGCGCAGGGACAGTCCGCCAGCTTCGGGTTGCACAGGACGGTGGCGGGCGGCAGCTCCTCCGGCGGCAGGTGATGGTCGGTCACCACCACGTCCATGCCCAGC
>CASFUJ010000309.1 GCA_949297645.1 uncultured Desulfovibrionaceae bacterium | reverse complement strand
TCTTGCGGGCGTGGAGCCGTCGGCGTCCGGGGGCGGAAAGCGGCCAGCTTCTGTACCGGACGGCGTGACGGAGAAAGGGGCGCGGTATTCCGCCATGGAGACAGGTTCCGGCGTACCGTGGAGGACGATGTCTGCGGCGGGACTAAAGAAGGCTCCCGCGTCACGAAGAGTGAGCGGGAGCCGGAAGATGGCCGTATGAGGAGGGCCTATTTGACGTTGTGCGGTTTATGAATGTGCTTTACAGGGTGCGTTTCGTTGTAGTGCTCATGGAAGAACTTGAGGCGGCGCTGAATACGCAGTATGCGGCGCATGAGCTCGCTCAGACTGAAGAAGGCCGTGGAAATGAGGATGCATACCACAAGCGTGGCGATGCCCGCATAGAGATACAGCCTGTTGACTTCCGAGTCCGGGCTGTCCATCTGCCAGACGAGGATGAAGAAGCCGAGTATGCCGAGCATCCAGATGAGATGTGCGCAGCCCTTGATGAGGCTTTCCAGCACGCGTTTGGTCACCTTGCGCAGGTTGACGCGGGTGCACAAATCCAGCAGCGATTTGTACGGGCCTTCCTCCTCCCTGGCGCGCACGATTTCGTTGATGGCTTCATCGCCCACGTTTTTCACGCCGCCGAGGCCATAGACGATGGAATCCTTGTCGGGGGTGAAGGCCCGCAGGCTTATCTGCACGTCCGGCGGGAGCACTTCGATGTTCATGTCCCGGCACGCGGCGATATAGTTGAGAATCTTGTCCTGGTTGCCGATTTCCGAGGAAAGCAGCGCGGCCATGAATTCAACTTTAAAGTAATACTTTAAATATGCCGTACCGTAGGTGATGTAGGCATAAGCGGCGGAATGGGCTTTGTTGAAGCCGTATTCCGCGAATTTTTCCATGAGGTCGAAGATTTCGTTGGCCGTTTCTTTGGGAACGCCGCGTTCGGAAGCGCCCTTGAGGAAGATGTCGCGCTGCTTGGCCATTTCTTCGGCTTTTTTCTTACCCATGGCGCGGCGCAGAAGGTCGGCTCCGCCCAGCGTGTACTTGGCGGTAATCTGGGCGATCTGCATGACCTGTTCCTGATAGACGATGACTCCGTAGGTGTCCTTCAGGCAGGGCTCGAGTTCGGGCAGAGGATAGGTGACCTCGATTTCGCCGTGTTTGCGCTTGATGAATTCATCCACCATGCCCGAGTTGAGCGGGCCGGGACGGTACAGCGCCAGCATGGCCACAAGGTCTTCGAAGCCGGAGGGCTTCAGCATGCGCAGGTATTTGCGCATGCCCGTGCTTTCCAGCTGGAACACGCCGTCGGTGTCCCCGCGGGAGAGCAGGTCATAGACGTTGGCGTCGTCCGTGGAGAGGTTTTCCATGTCCGGAGCTTCCTTGCCCTGATGAATAATGTTCTTCACGGCGTTGGAAATCACGGTCATGGTGCGCAGGCCGAGGAAGTCGAACTTCACAAGGCCGACTTTTTCCACGAACTTCATGTCGAAGGCGGCAATCTGTTCGCCCTTGCGTCCGGCAAAGAGCGGCAGGTATTCCTCCATGGGCTTGTCGGAGACCACCACGCCCGCGGCATGGGTGGAGGCATGGCGCGTCAGTCCTTCGAGGCGGCGGGAAATGTCGATGAGCTTTCTGACTTCCGGCCTGGTCTTGTATTCCTCCGCAAGCTCCGGCACGGTGTCGAGCGCCTTCTGCAGCGTCATCTTGAGGTCGGCGGGAATCATCTTGGCGATGCGCGTCGTCTCGTTGAAGGGAATACCCATGGCGCGGCCTACGTCCTTCACCACGGCCTTGGCCTTCATCTTGCCGAAGGCGGCAATCTGCGACACCTTGTCCTTGCCGTACTTTCTGGTGACGTAGTCGAGCACCTCGAGGCGCCTGTCTTCGCAGAAGTCCACGTCGATATCAGGCATGCTGACGCGCTCGACGTTGAGGAAGCGTTCGAAGAAGAGCTTGTTGGGCAGCGGGTCGATGGAGGTGATGCGAAGAGCCCATGCCGCGACCGAGCCTGCGGCGGAGCCGCGGCCGGGACCTACGGGAATACCGTTGTTCTTGGCCCAGTTGATGTAGTCCTGCACGATGAGGAAATAGCCGGGGAAGCCCATGTCGCAGATGACCTTGAGCTCCATTTCCAGTCTGTCGCGGTACTCCTGCTGATTGATGGTATCCCTGTGAGGATGCTTTTCCAGGCGTTTTTCCAGACCTTCACGGGCCATGCGGCAGAACTCGCTCGCAAGCGTCATGCCTTCGGGCAGGTCATAGACCGGGAAGTGATAGGGCGGCGCATGGAGCTGGATTTCAAGATGACAGCACTGGTCGGCAATCTTGAGGGTGTTCTCCATGGCTTCGCGCGGAACGCCGTCGAGTCCCGCGCGCATTTCCTCTTCCGATTTGTAGTAGAGGTCGCGCGCATCGAAGCGGAAGCGCTTGGCGTCGTCCACCTTGGCCTGCGTCTGGATGCAGAGCAGAATGTCGTGCGCCTCCACGTCGTCGGCATTCAGATAGTGGCAGTCGTTGGTGGCCACGAGGGGCAGCCCCGTGGCGTCGGCCAGCTTCATGA
>CASFUJ010000308.1 GCA_949297645.1 uncultured Desulfovibrionaceae bacterium | reverse complement strand
CCGGGCGGCTTTAAAAAAGTCTGAAAAAGACAAAGACGGGAGAGACGGATGCGGAAAGCCGTCTTTTCCGTCTTTTTTTGTTCTCAGACGTTTTAGAAAGCCCGGTTTTGGCGGCGGACAGAGCCGCGATGATGTGTTTCTTACCCCCGATGGCAGGGGAGAGCGTGTCCTTACGCCCCGTTACGGGGCTATTTTTTTTCCTTCTGCTTTTCCTGCATCCTTTTTTCATGAAGCTTTGCGGAGGTGAGTCCGGCGAGCAATCCCATGGTGGAGCCGAACACGATGCCCTCCGCCGTGTTCACGAAGCCGAGGAGCACGGCGAATATGCCGACGGAACTGCCGATAAGGAAACCTCGAAGTATAAACGGACTCATAAAAAACCTCATGGCATGCTTTGCGCAGCCGTATTAAGAGAAAGGAGATTGTCATAATCTACGTTTGCCCGCCTTTTTGTCAATGCTGCCGTCCGACCGGAAGAACGGCCGCTTTTGCGGGATGACTTGCCCGGGCCGCGAATTCTTCCGGAACGGTCAGACGGCCTCCCTGCGGTACGTTTCCGGACCTGAGGCGTGCGGCAGCAGAGCGACGCTTTCGGACAGGGGCTTCTTCAACAAACCGGGCGTCTTCCGCCGGGATGGTCTCCGGGGGAAGAGGGACCGGGTACGCTGCCGGAGCGCCCCCGGTCAGAAGGCGGAAGCGTTGCAGGAGGCGGAGAGATGGCGACGGTATCCGTACCGGGCATGAGACCGGAAAGCGGGTTCAACGCTGAGGCGTTCAGAAAAGGAGGACGTTCATGAATATCCTGCGTACGGGAACGCTTGTGCTGCTGGCTCTTATGCTGGCCGCCTGCGATGAGGACGGAAAGAAGACTTCCGACGGCGGTGCGGCTGTGCCTGCACCGCTTGTGAAGGCGGTGAAGCTTGAGCGCATGGATGTGCCCCTCCATGCCACGTTCATGGGACAGACACAGGGCAGCCGTACCGCCGCCGTCAGGCCGCAGGTATCGGGGATACTGCTGCAGCGCTTTTTCAACGAAGGCTCCTATGTGGAGAAGGGGGCGGCTCTTTTTCTTATCGACGAGGCTCCGTACCGTGCGGCGCTCTCGCAGGCGGAAGGGCAGCTTGCGCAGGCGACAAGCGCTCTTCGCAATGCCTCGCGGGAGTATGAGCGCATACGCAGGCTGTATGCGGAAAACGCCGTAAGTCAGCAGCAGCGCGACAGTGCGCGCACCGCCTTTCTGGAAGCGCAGGCACAGGCGGATTCGGCCAAGGCCGCGGTGGAGCAGGCGCACATACGCCTCGGCTACTGCCGTGTGGAGGCGCCTTTTTCCGGCTATACCAGCCGGGAGGTGACGACGCTCGGTTCTCTGGTCGGCGAGCAGGATACGCTGACGTTCATCAATCGCAGCGACCCCATGGACGTGCAGTTCTCCGTGCCGGGCGTGGAACTTTTTTCCATGCGCGAGATGGAGGCGCGCGGCAGGGCGGTGAGTTACGGGGAAGGTTCGGCGGCTGAGCTTCGTCTTATGGAAGGCGTGGAATACGGCAGACTGGGCCGGGTGATTTTTCTGGATACGCAGGTGGATGCGTCCACAAGCGCCGTGCGGGCCAAGGCCCGCTTTCCCAATCCTGACGGGACGCTTCTGCCCGGGCAGTTCGCCATGGTGCGCGTGGGCGGGGCGAAGTTGCTGGGAGCCATCATGATTCCGCAGGAAGCGCTCATGCAGACGGAACGGGGCACGGAAGTGTATGTGCTGGATGCGGAGGATAAGGCTTCCCGCGCTCTGGTGGAGCTCGGGCCGGTGTTCGGCGGGTATTTTCTGCTGGAAAAGGGGCTGGAGGCAGGACAGCGGATTGTGGTGGAAGGGCAGAACAAGGTGGTCGAGGGAGAAAGGGTGGAGGTTGTTCTTCTGCGGCAGGATCTGCAGCAGGATGTGCTGGATACGCCGGATTCTTCCGTCGCGGTGACGGGCAGAGGCGTGGAAGACGCGCCTGCGCCGGTTTCACCGGGCAAGGAGGCAGGCCATGAGTGAGATGCCGATTCCGGAAAGAAAAGGGGCGTCCGATCCCGGAAAAACGGGCGTTTCCGCGCCGAAGGAAGGCTTTTTCCTGCGCAGGCCCGTGCTTTCCATGGTGCTTTCCATTTTCATCGTGCTGGCCGGGATTCTTTCCATCCGCGCCCTTCCCGTGGCGCAGTATCCCGACCTCATTCCGCCCACCATCACGGTAAGCGCCCAGTATCCCGGGGCCAGCCCCGAAGTCATCGCCCAGACCGTGGCCACGCCCATCGAGGAACAGATAAACGGCGTGTCCGACATGATTTATATGAGTTCGGTGAGTTCCTCGAGCGGAGCCATGCAGATTTCCGTCACCTTCGCCGTGGGCACCGATGCGGATATGGCGCAGGTGAACGTGAACAACAGGGTGCAGGCCGCCACGCCCATGCTGCCGGAAATCGTGCGGCAGTACGGTGTGACGGTGGATACCTTTTCCCCTGCCATTCTGGAAATCGTGGCGCTGTATTCCGAAAACGGCAGGTATGATTCCACCTATCT
>CASFUJ010000307.1 GCA_949297645.1 uncultured Desulfovibrionaceae bacterium | reverse complement strand
GCTTCACCGCATGGGGCGGTCTCCCTATTCGCCGGAAAGCGTGGCCTCTGCCGTGGAAAAAATGCGCCTTTTCTGGCCGGTAATGGGACTTGGGGCCGACATTCTCATGGGTTTTCCCGGCGAAAGCGAGACGGAGACGGAAGAAACGCTGGACATGCTGCGTACGCTGCCCATGACCTACGCCCATGTGTTTCCCTATTCCGTACGGCC
Organism: uncultured Desulfovibrionaceae bacterium; assembly: GCA_949297645.1. GTDB lineage: Bacteria > Desulfobacterota > Desulfovibrionia > Desulfovibrionales > Desulfovibrionaceae > Mailhella. The sequence goes on along the minus strand of CASFUJ010000307.1, from coordinate 2,345 downwards.
CGGAACCCGCGCCGCGACACTGCCCGAACAGTTGCCCAAGAAGGTCAGACAGGAGCATGCGGCGAGGGTGCGGACGCTCATGGCCGCAAAGCATGAGGCGTTTTTACGGGAGCAGCTTGCGCAGTCTTCCATGCTTGTGGCCTTCGACGGAGCGGATGCGCGTCACGGCAACAACGAATGGTACGCCGACTGCCGCATGGAGGAAGGCGCGTCGCGCCGATGCGACCATGAACTTGTGAAGGTCGCGCCCGTACGCGTGGAAGGCAATATGCTTGTGGTTCGTCCCCTTGGGGAAGAACAGACTTTGAAACATCCAGCAGGAGAATGATATGCCGCTTCGCAGTATGACGGGCTTCGGCCGCTTTCAGCAGGACGACGGCAACGTGGTCCAGACCTGGGAAATCCGCAGTGTCAACAGCCGCTTTCTCGATCTCAAGTGGAAACTGCCTCCGCAGGCCCGCAACATGGAGGCGCGTTTCGAGAAAATCGTACGCCGTTTTGCCTCCCGCGGGCGCGTGGAACTTTCGCTGAATCTTCAGTTCAGGGCGGAATCCGGCGTGAGCTTCGACGCGGCGCAGGCATCGGCCATGCTGGATGCGCTGAAGAGCTTTGCCTCGTCGCGCGGAGATATCTTTGAGGTGGATTACATGACGCTGCTGCATGTCTCTCCGCTCTGGACATCCGCCGTGGACAGGGACGACGATGAGCTTTTCGCGCCTCTTGCCGCCGGACTTGAGGCGGCGCTTGCGGACTGGAACGAGTCCCGCGAGACGGAGGCCGAGGCGCTTGCGCGCGATCTGGAAGGTCGGTTCGGTCGCATGGCCGAATGGATTTCCGCCATCGAGGAGCGTGCTCCCGACATCAAGACGGCACGCTTCGAGCAGGTGCGCGAGCGTCTTTCCGACATGCTCGGCAGTCTGGGAGGGGAGCTTGATGAAAACCGTTTCCTTCAGGAAGTGGTCATCATGGCCGACAAACTGGATGTCACCGAGGAACTCACCCGCCTGCACTCCCATCTTCTGCGCCTTGCCTCGCTTATGGAAAGCGGGGAGGATGCGGGCCGCCGACTCGATTTCACGCTTCAGGAAAGTTTCCGGGAAATCAATACCTGCGGCAACAAGATACAGGACGCGCAGATTTCCCGCATCGTGGTGGATTGCAAGAACGAGCTGGAAAAGTGTCGCGAGCAGGTGCAGAATCTGGAATAGGCCGTCTGCCGGCGGCGCGGCGCCGTCCACGCGGAGGATTCCGGTTCTGCCGGCGGTCCGCGTGAGGTACCGGCGTTACAGAACCGCAGGATGTGTCGGACATCTATCGACCATGCCATAAGCCGCCATGTGGCGGGAGGCCGGGGGAAGCGCCCGGCGATGAAGACGAGGATGAGATATGAAGACTGATTTCGGTCCGCGCCGCGGCCTGCCGTTTGTCATCTGTGCCCCCTCCGGGGCGGGCAAGACCACGCTGGTGAGCCGCCTTACCGCGGAATTTCCGCTGGAATTTTCCATTTCCTGCACCACGCGCGCACCGCGCGGTACGGAAAGGGACGGGGTGGACTATATTTTTCTTGACCGGGAAACCTTCGTGGCGCGTCGGGAACAGGGGTATTTTGCCGAGTGGGCCGAGGTGCACGGCAACTTCTACGGAACGCCCCTGCAGCCCGTGCGCGACAGACTGGCCATCGGCCGGGACATGCTGTTCGATATCGACGTGCAGGGAGCGGCGCAGCTTTCCCTTTCCCTGCCCGAGGCGCGCTTCGTGTTCATCCTGCCCCCGTCCCTGGCGGAACTGGAGCGCCGCCTGCGCGGTCGCGGCACGGACAGCGAGGAGGCCATACGCATCCGGCTGGCCAACGCGAGAACGGAAATCATGAGCAGTCACTGGTTCGATGCCATCATCGTGAACGATGACCTCGACATGGCCTACGACCAGCTCCGTTCCTTCTATCTGGCCTCCACGCTTCAGCCTTCCCTCAAACCGCAGCTCGCACGGAGCATCTGCGGAGCGTAGAGGAAAGCATGCCTGCGCCGAAAGCGCGGCGACTGAGACACATCTGCGGTCGACAAGGCAGGGTGCCTTTGCTTTTTGAAGAAAATTATGGCATCATTTCAACTACCTTCGGAGTTTCCGACGGAAGGTGAAAACGTGTCGCCTTTTGGACGCACGGCTTTTTTTATAAAGAGAGAAAGGGACACGGGCAGGGAGATATGAGCAAGAACTGGATATTCCGCACGCGCAGGGACGGCGCGCCTGCTCCCGCTTCCTTTCATGCTCTGTCCGTGCGGTGCGGCGTGTCGCCGCGTCTGGCGCGTCTGCTCTGGCTGCGCGGTCTGGAGAAGCCGGAGCAG
>CASFUJ010000306.1 GCA_949297645.1 uncultured Desulfovibrionaceae bacterium | reverse complement strand
GCAAATCCTTTTCCCTCAGAAGCAGCGCAGGTTCAGCCTCGGTCTCCCGCGGAGCTTCCCACACGATTTCGAAATCGGGCGTGATGCCCTCGGCCTGAATGGACTTGCCCGACGGCGTGTAATAGCGCGCCACGGTGAGCTTGAGCCCCGCGCCGTCGGTCAGAGGAATAAGATTCTGCACGGAGCCCTTGCCGAAGGTGCGCTCGCCGAGAATGAGCGCGCGCTTCTGATCGTGCAGAGCTCCGGCCACGATTTCGGAGGCCGAAGCGGAACCGGAATTCACCAGCACCACCATGGAGCAGTCCACATCCTCCGGCTGAGCATGGGCGCGGAACGTGCGTTCGGAAGAGGCGTCGCGGCCGCGCATGGACACGATGACGCCATCCTTAAGGAAGAGGTCGGCCACTTCGATGCTCTGGTCCAGAAGCCCGCCGGGATTGTTGCGCAAATCGAGCACGATTCCTTTTATCTCGCCCTTCGCCCGGGCCTTGGCAACGGCCTCGGTCAGTTCCTGGGCAGTGTGACCGCTGAATCTCGTCAGACGAATCCACCAGTATCCCGGTTCCATCTCACGGGACTTCACGCTGATGAGCGGAATGGCGTCACGTCTGATTTTCATGGTCACGGGACGGGAAGCGTTCTTGTGCAGCACCTGCAGCTCCACCGTGGTGCCGCGCTTGCCGCGCATCTTGGCCACCACTTCCGTCAGGGACATTTCCATGGTGTACTGTCCGTCCACGGCGATGATGGCGTCGCCCGCCCGCAGACCGGCCTTGTGGCCCGGCGTATCCTCGATGGGACTCACCACCATGACCTGACCGTTCTCCATGGTTATTTCCACACCGACGCCGAAGAACTCGCCGCTGGTGTTTTCCTGCATTTCCTGAAATTCCTTCTCCGACATCAGCGTGGAGTGCGGGTCAAGATTCTGGAGCATGCCCTTGAGCGCACCGTCCAGAAGCTCCTTCTGGGACACCTCGTTGACGTAGTACTGCTCCACCATGTCCAGAATCTGGCTGAAACGGCGCAGGGAATCATAATCGTTTTCCGCGCTGACGGCCTTCATCACCCCCCCGCCGGTCAAAAAAGTGACAAGGGCGAGAGCCGCCGTGGTCAGAACACGAATCTTTTGCATGGGAGCCTCCGTTGGGATGGAACATCCGTGCCAAGATAGAGCCGTTCCAGCCAAAACGCAACGTATTTCCTCCTGCCGCGAACCGGAAAGAAATCAGTCTTTCCGCGTCGGCGCCATCCCAGCCGCCACGCTTCGACCGCCCTCCGCAGCGCCGCTCCCAACATTTCATTTGACGAGCGCGCGTGAGAAACGTACCCAAGAAGGAAAGGGAGAACAGTATGAGTCCCACAGTTGAACTGCCCGCCTGGCTGGAAGCCTTCCGCCCCGACGACGGGCTTTACGCCGACGCCTACGAAAACACGCCCGCGCACCTGCGGGCCCTGCTCAAGACAGCGATAGCCTTCGCCTTTCATCGATGGGAAGGAAAGGACGCTGAGCGCAGCGCAAGAGTATGCAGCCCCCGCACAGGATTTCTCCGCGAAGAATCCTCCCGTCCGGCCGCCTGGGTGCTGGCCTGTCTCGGCGAAGGTTTCGCCTCGCCCGCACGCTTTCTGGCCGCCCTCGTTCCGGCGATCCTCGCGGGTACGGAGCGCATCATCGTGATTTCCCCCGCGCCGTTCGCTCCCGCCGTGGCCACGGCGCTGGAACTTTCCGGTCTCGAGGACTCCTTCGTGCTCGACGAAACGCAGACCGCCGACCTGTATGAAGACCTGCGCGCCGCTTCGCCCGACGGGCGTGTCGTCGTCTTTCCCGGGACGGAGGAAACGCCTCGCGCAGGACAGAAGGATCTCATGCACAGGGCCGCCTCCGACGGCATCCCCCTCTATCGCGACCGTCCCGCGCCGTCCCTGCTTTCTCTGTACAAGGATACGGACGACGAACATCCGGTTCCCTTCTCCGCCCGGGAAATGGCCGGGCGCCTTCTCTGGCTGCATCCTGACGCGACACTGCTCACCGCTCCCTCTCCCGATGTGGACGCCGTCTTCCTGCCGGAGGAAGACGTCGTCCTTCCCTGCGCCGCTCCCCTTACGGCAGGGCCGGGTATGGAAGCCTGCTGGATGGGCCCTTCCCCCGAATTTTTCCGTACACGCACCCTTGCGGCCTTTCTTGTTCAGGAGAACCAGTCATGAAGCAGGACACCATGAAGAGTCTGCGCAATATCGGCATCATCGCCCATATCGACGCAGGCAAGACCACGCTCAGCGAGCGCATCCTCTTCTATACGCGGAAGATTCACCGCATGGGCGAAGTCCATGACGGCACTGCCACCATGGACTTCATGCCCGAAGAGCAGGAACGCGGCATCACCATCGCCGCCGCCGCTTCCACCTGCCGATGGAAGGACTGGACGCTGAACCTCATCGACACCCCCGGCCATGTGGACTTCACCATCGAGGTGGAACGCTCCCTGCGCGTGCTCGACGGCGCGGTGGGCGTGTTCTGCGCCGTGGGCGGTGTGGAACCGCAGTCGGAAACGGTATGGCGGCAG
>CASFUJ010000305.1 GCA_949297645.1 uncultured Desulfovibrionaceae bacterium | reverse complement strand
CCCTGGGACTTCCCAAGGCGGAAGTCTGCCGCAGCGCGCTTCTGGACATCGCGCCTCACATGAATATCGAAGCGCACATCATGGCGCTGAACGAAGACAACCTGCCCGAACTGCTCAACCGGGCGGACGTAGTCATTGACTGTCTCGACTCAGTAGGACGGAAAAAAATGCTGGAACAGGAGGCCTGGAAAGCCTCTGTTCCCTGCGTGCACGGTTCGGTCTCAAGGAACGAAGGCTTCGCCGTCTTCGACGCCCTTCAGCCCCGTCCCTTCTCCCTGCTGTATCCTGACGAGGCAAGAGAAGACACGCCTCCCATGGATACCCACGTTCTTACCGTCAGCGGCACGGCCTGTCTCATGGTCGCGCTGCTCATGCGGCGTCTCTGCGGCGGAAAAAGCCGCGAGGGACAGCTCTTTCACTTCGACCTTTCGATTCCCGAACTGGAACGTCTGAGTCTGGCATGACCCGGGCGAACCGGCCGGAAACGCAGATATAAGGAAAACGGCATGGCATTCATCAGCGATCAGCAATGGAGACGCATCGAGCCCTTTCTTGCGCGGGCCAAAAAGGTAGGGCGACCGCGCAAGGACGACCGCGAAACGCTGGAGGCCGTTCTCTACGTCCTCACCACAGGATGCCGATGGAGCGACCTGCCCCGCGACATGGGCAGTTACGTCACGGCATGGCGGCGTTTTACCACCTGGAAAAAAGACGGTACGTTCGACATCATCCGCTCCTGCCTGCCCGCAGGTGTGCAGCTCTCCGAAGACGCCACCACGCCGCGCAAGATAAAGACGGGCAAGTGCAGTCTGGCCATGAAGAAATACTCGGGGAACAAGGCGCAGGCGGAATCCTGAGCCGCCCTTCAGGCGGCGTCGGAACGGCGCGCTGCCGTCTCTTTTTCTGCGGACTTCACCCCATTTACGCCCCGGCTCCCGCCTCGTTTTCCCGTCAGAGTCAACCTTATCCATCCTTTTTCGCCCGGCCGGTCCGGGCTTTTCCTTTCCCTGCCGCGGACGACTCCCGCGCAAGCAGTGCCGGTACGCGCAGACAGCGCTTCGCGTACCGGCATGAGGCTTTATTTTCCGTCGTATTCCCAGAGGATGTCGCCGGTACGGCCTGTACCGTACCCGCCCATGGCCTGCACGCTGCTTTTGAAGGCCTCCGAACGTATGACGTCAAGCAGCGCCTGCACGCGCGCATCATCCGCATAGCAGCAGGGAATGACGAGGTCATACTCCTCCACGCCCGCGGACACGAAGTCCAGCCCCAGAGCCGCCGCAGCGGAACGCACGCCGAGTCCCGCATCGGCCCGGCCGGAAAGCACGGCGGCCGCCACGTTCATGTGCGTGTACTCCTCGTCTCTGTACCCCTGAATCCGCGCAGGGGACAGGTTGCGCTTCTTCAGCTCGTAATCCAGCAGCACACGGGTGCCGCTGCCGCGCTGACGGTTGATGAACGTCACGTCCTCTCTGCACAGATCCTCGAAGGAGACGATGTGCTTCGGGTTGCCGGGAAGCACCATGATGCCCTGCTCGCGCTCCACAAGCTGCACAAGAAGCGCAGGCACGCCCTTCAAATGTTCGCGCATGGCGCTGCGGTTGTAGATACCGCTCTCTTCGTCCAGCAGATGGCTCCCCGCCAGATGGCACTGACCGCGCTGCAGGGCAAGCAGCCCGCCGAGAGAACCCACATGGGCCGAAGTCAGGCGGAATCCCGGATGAGAGCGCCTGAGCATGCTGTCGATAAGGTCCAGCGTGTTGTCATGGCTTCCCACCGCCAGCAGCGCGCCTTCAATCTCCCTGCGGGAACGCAGCAGCACGGCCGGTACCGGTTTTCCGGCATCAAGGCCCTCAAGGTCGCGCGCAATGGGAATCACCGCATCGGCGCGGGAAAGACTGGTGACGGTACCGGCCCCACGGGGAAGCGTCACAGCAAAGAAGCTGTCCCCCACCTTGCCGAGCTTCACCCGTACTCTCTCCTCCATGCCGGGACGCGAAGGAATGGGATTGCAGGGAATCACGGGCAGGCTCTCCCGGGGACGAACGCTCTTCTTCAGCCAGCGCGCAAGAAGAGGCAGAACGAACTCCTCCATGGCCACAATGGCGGAAACGGGATAGCCCGGCGTACCTATGACCGGAACCTTTCGTCCGCCCGCCTCCACCACGCCGAGAGCCGTGGGCTTGCCCGGCATGACGGCTATGCCGTGCACCAGAAGTTCGCCCATGTCGGCGATGACGTCGGCCGTATAGTCATGGCTGCCCGCCGAAGAACCGGCGTTCATCACCACAAGGTCGGCCCCGGCCTCCACGGCGGCGCGAACGGCCTCCCGTATGCGCGAAGGCTCGTCCGGCACGACGGGACAGGTGCGGGCATGTCCGCCCGCCTCCTCTATCATGGCGGAAAAGATGAGAGAGTTGAATTCCGGAAGCGCTCTGCCGGCACGAAGGTCCTCCTCCTTTGCCTCATCGAGAGCCACGATTTCCGAACCGCTGGGAATGACGGCCACCTCCGGCTTTCTGAATACCGCAGGATGCGTCACGCCGCCCGCGGCCAGCGCGCCGAGTT
>CASFUJ010000304.1 GCA_949297645.1 uncultured Desulfovibrionaceae bacterium | reverse complement strand
TATCCCCCCGTCCGGCCATCTCCCTGTGCGGCGGGCCTTTCTCCGCCACATGACAGGCCGCCCCTTCCCGTGCTAAAACGGCCCTGTCGCGTCCGCCGCGCTCTGTTCTCCGCTCGAGACGACCTCCGCGCCGACGGAACGCCCTTTTTCAGACGGCGCTTTTGCGCGCACCGGAGCGGCCCGGACGGCTCCGGCCATCAAGACACACCGGGCGGCTCTCATGAACATACTGCACACTTCCGACTGGCACCTCGGCCACAGTCTGTACGGCAGGCGGCGCTACGGGGAGTTTCAGGCCTTTCTCTCCTGGCTTCTCGAGCTCATCCACAAGGAGCATGTGGAGGTGCTGCTACTGGCCGGGGACGTGTTCGACAGCGCTCTGCCCGGCACGCAGGCGCAGGCGCTCTACTACGGTTTTCTGCGCGACGTGTCCGCGCCCTCCTGTCCCTGCCGCCATGTGGTGGTCATTGCGGGCAATCACGATTCCCCCACCTTTCTCGACGCGCCGGGCGGCCTGCTCTCGGCCATGCACATTCACGTCGTGGGCCGCGCGCGGGAGCCGGAAGAGGAGACGCTGGTGCTGCGCGGGCCGGACGGGGACGATGCGCTCATTGTCTGCGCCGTGCCCTTTCTGCGCGACAGGGATTTGTACCGCGCAGGCGACGGCGACAGCGTGGAAACGCGCGACCTGCGCATGGCCGAAGGCATGAGGGAGCATTACCTGCGCGCCTCTCTCGAGGCCGAAAGGCTCCGCGCCGGACGCGACATGCCCGTGCTGGCCATGGGCCATCTTTTCGCGGCGGGCGGCGCGGTGTTCGGCGACGACAACGTGCGCGACATTTGCGTCGGCTCTCTCGGTCAGGTGAACGCGGGCGTCTTTCCCCCGACCTTCGACTATGTGGCGCTGGGACATCTGCACGCCGCCCAGAAGGTGCACGGCGAGGAGCGCCTGCGCTATTGCGGCTCGCCCCTGCCCATGGGCTTCGACGAGGCCGCCCGTCCGCGCGAGGTGCGGCTGCTTTCCACGGAAGGCAGAACCGTGCGTTCCCGCGCCGTGCCCGTGCCCCGCTTTCAGCGTCTGGAGCGGGTGGAAGGCACGCTTGAGGAGATTGAGGCGGGCCTTGCCGCCCTTTCCGGAAGCGGGGAAAGCGTGTGGGCGGAAGTGGCGTACACCGGCGCGGAGGCGGCGGCGAACCTTCGCGAGCGCGTGGAGGACATGGCCCGCGGCCCCGTGGAAATTCTGCGCGTGCGCAACATGCGCCTTCTGCCGGAAGGCATGCAGGCCGACCCGGAACAGGAGAGTCTGGAGGAGCTCAGCGTGGAAGAGGTATTCGAGCGCAGGCTGAAGGAGGCCTTCCCCGACCGCGACGCCGACGACGCGACCCTCGCCCCGCTGCGCGCGCTCTTTCAGGAGGCCGCGGCCGCCGCGCGGGAAAAGGAGCAGACATGCGCATCCTGAGCGTACGCATACGCAATCTCAATTCCCTCTCCGGGGACTGGACCATCCGTCTGGACGGGCCGGAATACGAATCCGGCGGCATTTTCGCCATCACCGGTCCCACGGGCGCGGGCAAGAGCACCATACTCGACGCCGTCTGTCTCGCGCTCTACGGCCGCACCCCGCGGCTGGACAAGGTGACGAAGAGCAGCAACGAAATCATGAGCCGCCAGAGCGCGGAATGTCTTGCGGAAGTCCGCTTCCGCACCCTGCGCGGAGAGTTTCTCTGCACCTGGTCGCAGAACAGGGCGGGCAGAAAGCTCTCGGGAGCCCTTCAGCCGCCGCGGCACAAGCTGTACGACGGACAGGGCCGCGCCGTGGCCGAAAAGACCACCGACGTCGCCGTCGCCATGGAAGAACTCACGGGCATGGATTTTCAGCGCTTCACCCAGTCCATGCTTCTTGCGCAGGGGCGCTTCGCCTCCTTTCTTCTGGCCGACGGCGACGAGCGCGCGCCGCTTCTTGAGCAGATTACCGGCACGGCCGTGTATTCGGACATTTCCCGCTGCGTGCACGAACGGCACAGGGAGGAGAAGCTGAAGCTCAGCGCCCTTGAGGAGGAACTCGCCGCGCAGAACCTGCTCTCAGAAGAGGAAGAAACGTCCCTTCATCGGGAAAAGGCCGCGCTTCAGGCGGAAACAGAAGCCCTTGCCCTGCGCGAGAAGGCCCTGCACGAGGACATGACGCGCATAGAAAAGGCCGCGGCCATGGAGCGCGAAGCCGCGGCGCTGGAGCTGGAAAGGCAGGCATGGCGACGCGAGGAGGAGGCCTTTTCGCCGGAGCGCGCCCGCCTGCTGCCCGCAAGGCGCGCCGCCGCCCTTGCCGGAGCGCTGGAGGCGCTGGACGTGCGCCGCGCGGAACAGCAGAAGGACGAGGAGAAAAACGCCGCCCTCGAGGAAGAACTGCCCCGTCTGGAGGAGACCGAGAGCCGGGAAAAAAAGGCGCTGGACGACACGTCCGCCGCGCTTTCGCGGGAAAAGAGCCGCGTGGAAAAGACGCGGGAGGAATGGAAGCGCATGCGCGGCACAGTGAGTTCGGTAAGCGCAACGTTGCCGTGCGCCAACGACGAGGCGACGCTCACACCGCCCATAA
>CASFUJ010000303.1 GCA_949297645.1 uncultured Desulfovibrionaceae bacterium | reverse complement strand
GTCGGGAAGAATCTGGATGGAGTTCACCTTGCCTATGCGTATGCCCTTGAAGTACACGGGCGAGCCCTGGGTGAGACCCTTGAGCGAGGTGTTGAAGTAGAGCACGAAGGTGGGGTTGGCGCTGCCGAGTCTGCCCGAACCGAGAAGAAGGATGAAGCCGATGAAAAGCGCGAGAGCGCCGAGGACGAAGGCTCCGATGAAGGTTTTTGTGCCGCGTTCCGTCATTGTATGTCTCCATGCCCGCGACCGCGGCCGCGGGTCAGAAATTCCACCACGTCGTCAGGGCCGTTTTGGAGCAGCGCGTGCGGGTCGCCTCCGGCAATCATGGTTTTTGTCTTCGCGTCCAGAAAGACCGAGTTGCTGGCGTTGGCGAAGATGCTGGCCAGCTCGTGGGTGACCACCACGACCGTCATGCCGAGGGTGTCCCGGAGCTGAAGAATGAGCTCGTCGAGTCTCGCGGCGCTCACCGGGTCGAGACCGGCGGAAGGTTCGTCGAAGTACACCACGTCCGGGTCCAGAGCCAGCGCGCGGGCGAGACCGGCGCGCTTTTTCATGCCGCCGCTGATTTCCGAGGGGTAGAAGTCCTCGAAACCGGCCAGCCCCACCAGCGAGAGCTTGAAGGACGCGATGTCGCGTATCTCGCGCGGGGAGAGGGTGGTATAATATTCAAGGGGCAGGGCCACGTTTTCGGCAAGGGTGCGCGAAGTCCAGAGCGCGCCGCTCTGGAACATGACGCCCGTTCTGCGCATGATGGCCTCGCGCGCGGGCGCAGGCGCGCCCCAGAAATCCTCCCTGCCGTAATACACCTTTCCCGCGGCCGGGGGCGTGAGGCCCATGAGCACGCGCAGAAGCGAGCTCTTGCCGCAGCCCGAGCCGCCCATGATGCTGACGATGTCCCCCTTGCGTATGGTGAAGGACAAAGAGCGCTGAATCACGCGGGAGCCGTAGGCCACGGTGAGGTCCGAGGCGGTGACGGCGGCGATATCGTCCGGAGCGGCTGTCATAGGTCGAGCACCGTGAAGATGATGGTGATGACGGACGTGGCCACGATGATGCCCACGATGGAGCTGACCACGGCCGCCGTGGTGGCATGGCCCACGGCCGAGGCGTTGCGGCCGCAGCGTATGCCCTGATAGCAGCCGCACAGGGAAATGATGAAGCCGAACACGAAGGCGTGCAGCAGGCCTATCCACACATAGCTGAGGCTCATGAAGGAGAGGGTGTTCTGGATATAGGCGGCGGGGGATATGCCGAGCATGAGCACGCCCACGAGAAAGCCGCCGGCCATGCCCGCCACGTCGGCGTAGAGGGTGAGCAGCGGCGTCATGACGGCGAGGCCCAGAACGCGCGGCAGCACCAGAAAGTCGGTGGGGGAGATGCCGAAGCCGGTGAGGGCGTCCACTTCCTCGTTGACCTGCATGCTGCCGATGACGGCGGCGAAGGAGGCTCCCGTGCGGCCGGAGAGCACGATGCCCGTGAGCACGGGCCCCATGACGCGCACCATGGACACGCCCACCAGCGAGGCGATGTAGATTTCCGCGCCGAAGAGCCTGAGCTGCATGGAACTGACGAAGGCGAGGATGAGGCCGAGAAGCAGGCTTGTGAGGGTGACGATGGGCAAAGCGTCCACGCCGCATTCGCGCAGCACGTTCCACATGTCGCGGGAGCTGCACGAGGCGCGGCCGGTGACAAAGCGCGCCATGCTCTGCGCCACCTCTCCGAAGAAGGTCGTCACGTCGAGAATGATGCCGGGCCAGGCGAGGCATTTGTCGCCCACGGTTTCCAGAAAGCCGGGTTCGGTCCGGCGCGCGGCCTGTTCGCGCGGGGGCACGGCGAGGGCCATGTCCAGCATGGGGCCGAGGCCGGAGGGCAGAGCGGAGGTGTCCACGGCGACGCTTCTTGCGCGCGCCTCCTTCGCCACGGCGTGGAATGCGGCCAGAAGCAGGCTGTCCCATTCTTCAAGATCCGGGACGAGAAAGCGCACGGCGCGCACGTCTTCGCTTACGAGGGCGGCAAGGGCGCGCGCGGTCATGTCGTCGGGGCAGGAACCCGCCTGTTTCCGCTCCCATGTGCCGGAAGCGGAGACGAGAAGCGTCTGCTGCTGTATCTGTATGTCGAAACTCGGCTGCATGGTCCCTCGCTGTCCGCATCCGGAACCGGGGACGGCCCGCATGTTCTGCTCTGCCGTCGTTCGGGAGCCGGCCGGACGGGAACGCTGAATGGGAAAGAAAGGAGCGGCTTCTCCGCGGAGCCGTTCTCCGGAAAGAGGGGAGGCGTCGAATCCGGCGGTCCTGACGGAGGGATGCGATGCCGGGGCCTCTGTGCTCCGGCGCGGGAAAGGTTTTCCTTCCCGCGCCGGAGAGCATGTTCAGTTCATGTGCATGGCTTCGCGCACCAGTTCCATGGTGGCGTTGACGGAGATCTGAGCTCTTCTTCTGCCCTCGGCAAGTATGTCCTCCACAATGCCGGGCTTTGCCAGAATGGCGGCGCGGCGTTCGTGCAGAGGTTCGAGGAACTTCTGGAGGTTTTCCATGAAGATTTTCTTGCAGGCCACGCAGCCCATGGTGGCGTGGGTGCAGGCGTCGCGCACTTCGGCCCGGGTTTCCCTG
>CASFUJ010000302.1 GCA_949297645.1 uncultured Desulfovibrionaceae bacterium | reverse complement strand
GGCGATCTGCAGGGCCGTGGTCTTGCCGGAGGATGAGCCTCCCTCAAAGCTGAAGCCGCCGCCTTCCAGACCGGCAGGACGAAGCAACGGCCCGGCGAAGGCCGCGCATAACGCGAAACTGAGACGGGAGTTGCCGACGCACAATTCCGCTATCTCCCGCCAGCCTTCCATCGTTCCAGATGTACGGTACAAGCCGCCATGCTGCGAGGATTGCAGCACGGTGTCTTCTTCTGTTACGCCGTAAACGGTATCGGGAAGCACATAGACGGATTCATGCCAGCCCGTGCGCAAAACACAGCGTATCCGTCGGAGGGGCCGAACCGCGGACAGAAATGCCGCCAGTTTCGACCGGGTGGACGGATTGCCGAACCACCCGCCGGAGGCCAGTATGCTGTACCAGTCGTTTCCCTGCCGGAACAGCATTTCTACGGGCATGGCCCATGTGTGCCTGTTGCCGTCCGGGTCAATCCATTCCAGCATCAGGCCCCATTCGTTGCCGTCAGCTCCCCGCGTCATGCCTTTGACCAGAAGCGGAGGACCAAGCCGGATTTCCTGACTGTCTCCGTCCGATCTGGTCTCCAGCTTGTACAGCCCGGCGCGTCTGCCTTCCTTCACCAGAAAAAAGCCTTCCGGCATGGGGCAGTCGTCATCCCGCTTTCGCGCTTCTTCCACAACGGCCCGGACGGCTTCAAGGGAACGCAGCCGGTGCAGGTCGTTGAAGTCCGTCGCCTTGCCTTCATGAACCGGGCAGACGGCCAGCTTGCCGCCCACGGCCTGAGCCGCCAGAGAGGCCATCTTCTTGCCGGGATTCCCTTGTGTCTCCGTGTCGTTATCGGCACAGAGAATGATTTCACGCTTTGCATACCTCTCTCTGGCCATGACGGCCACGGCTTTCAGATTCCCGGCGTTGAAGGCCACAAGACAGGCATAACCGGTCGCCAGATGAAGACTGGTCGCCGTGGCATATCCTTCGGCAATCAAGAGGGGGCCGTCTTTCTTCCTGTCTCCGGCGGAAAGGGAAAAGAAGCCTCCCCCCGTGCGTCCTCCCCTGAGAAAGAACTTGTCCGTCCCTTCGGCAGGTTTTTCCGGCAGGATGAATTGCAGACTTTGTATTCTGCCGGACTGGTTCAGGACAGGCACAATCAGACGCCCATCTTTTGTTCGGCGCAATCCGATGGCCGGGACTCCCTTCCGTTGCAGGTAGGGATGGTCGTCCCCGGCGTTTCGGGAACAGTTCCAGATGCTCGCGGCCAGTTTGGCGGCGGCCTGCCAGCGGCGGTTCTGCTCGGTTTCCTTGTGCGCTTTGATGGCCCGAATGCGTTCACGCAGGGCATCCCGTTCGGCGGCGGTCAGTTCTTTTTCTGGCTTGTATGTCCATGTACCTTCATCGCCGGTGCGCCAGTTTTTCCACCAGATGGAGGCCGGAGTATCCAGAAACGCCTTGTACGCTCCGTCCCTGCGATGGGGCCTGTCCGCTGTGCCACAGCGGTGCAGGAGGCCGTCGGCCTGCACGACCTCGATCTCCAGCCCCGCTGCACGCAGACACTCGGCAAAACTGTGCAGAATGTCGGCGCTCATTATCGCTTCCTCAATTGAGGGGCGGAATCTCTGGTATGGACGCAGCGTGACGCAAACCAGTCTTCAAGGTCTTCTATGTCGTACATGACACGGCTGCCGAGCTTGGCGTAGCGCGGGCCAACTTTTTTACAGCGCCAGCGGGCCAGTGTGCATGTCTTCACGCCGTACATGTCGGCAACTTCTTGCGGTGATAATTTTTTGGTCGCCATCAGCATCTCCCTGTATTCAGGCTGAAGTGTATGAATCCATCCAGAAGCATCTGGAGAGAACACACCCTATGCCCAGAGGAAAACGCTGAACAGACGGGGTGTTAGCAAAGGCGAAACAAAACCTCCCTTTCTTAGGCCTAAGAAAGGGAGGTTGATAATTTTTATGTTATTTTACTATGTTATAACGGGGACAAGTTGAGGGTTGCGAACCTGAGCAGGTCAGGTTTCTTGCCTTTCAGGGATTTTGAATAGGCGCTCCGCCGTGGTTGATATACTCTTTCGGCATTGCCCTGCGAAAAATTTCTATGTAATTGCCCGGAGCGTTTTCAACCCCCAACGTCTTGCCAATTTCCTTGTATTGGCGCGTGATTTCGTGTTTGGCGAGTGGGTGGGTGAATTCTCTGGTAACCTTATTTACTAATGTGACAAGAATGTGTATATGTGCTTCCATTTGTTCGATTTCGTTTTTTAATTTGCCTTCTCGTCCCGCTGCGCTGGTATATTTCTCCGTCATTTCCTTGTATTTCTTTTTCAGCTCTTCAATCTCCCTGTTGAGTTTTGCGGCATCACAGCTTGGAGCTACACTGCTTTCGCCACACCAGCGCGTCTGATTTTCCTCCACAATTGCGGAAAGTTGTGTGGCATCGCAACAATATTCGGGCGATCCGAGAGCAAAAAACTTATTGAACCCAAAGAGCATGGGAGAAAGAAAGTTGGAAACTTCGCGGCAATCCACGCCGAGCTTTCCTCCCGCCGGGATTGCTTCATGACTTTTGAACACCCGGATACGATAATGGCGAAGCGCTTCCAACTGTTCATGGTTCGTGGA
>CASFUJ010000301.1 GCA_949297645.1 uncultured Desulfovibrionaceae bacterium | reverse complement strand
TTTTTCTGTCATCTTTATTCTTCCTCGCCCCAGAACAGCCTTGTCACTTCCTCGGGCACAGGCTCTCCGCGCATGTTCCCGAGCCGGAACGCCAGCAGGGAAACAAGGCAGGTGGGCACGATGGCATGCACGCCGCCCAGAGGGACGTTGCCCACGGAAAGGAACATGAACACGGCCACGCCCGCCGCCATGGACCACAGAGCGCCCGTGGCGTTGGCGCGTCTCCAGTACATGCCGAGTACGATGGGCCAGAGGAACACGGCCTCAAGGCCGCCGAAGGCAAACAGATTTATCCATACCAGAAGATCCGGAGGATTGAAGGAAAGCAGAAAGACCAGTACGCCCACGGCAAGGGTGCAGCAGAAGCTCATGCGACCTATCCTGCGGGCCGATATTTTCGAGGTATCGTTCTTCAGCCGGTAACGGATATACAAATCCTTGATGATGGAAGCCGAGACCAAGAGCAGCATGGTATCCACCGTGGACATGATGGCGGCAAGAGGACCGGCCACGAACACTCCGGCCCAGAACGGCGGCAGAAGCTCCAGAATAAGCGAGGGAACAATGAGGTCGCCGGAGGTGAGGCCGGGCATGACGGCACGGCCCAGCACGCCCGCAAGGTGCATGAACAGCAGCAGAAAACCGATGATGAGCGTGCCCATCACCATGGCGTCATGCATGGACTTGGAATTCTTGTAACCGAAGCAGCGCTGCGTGGTCTGCGGCAGACCGAGAATCCCGAGACCTACCAATATCCAGAAGGAAAACAGCATGGGCGCGGGAATGGCTCCGCCCGCTCCGGAAGGCGTAATGAGTCCCGGGTCCATCCCTTTCAGCGTCTGTATGCACTGCTCCATGCCGCCGCCCGCCTTCACCACGGCAAACAGGATGACTACGGAAGCGATGAGCATGACCACCCCCTGAAGGGCGTCAGTGACGGCCACGGCCCGGAAGCCGCCCACCGCCGTATAAAGCACCACTGTCACGCCGAACAGGATGAGCCCCGCTTCATACGGATAGCCGGTGACGGCCTGAAACACGCGCGCCCCGCCGATGAACTGCGCCACCATGGACGCCGCAAAGAAAAGAAGGACGGCCACCGAGCACAGGATGACCACGGCGTCGCTTCTGTACCTGGCGTAGAGAAAATCCGTGATGGTTACGGCATGGATGCGCCGTCCCAGAATGGCGAAACGCTTGCCGAGCACGCCGAGGGTCAGGAAGGTGGTGGGCACCTGTATCATGGCCAGAAGCACCCATCCGAGGCCCAGCTTATAGGCCACCCCCGGCCCTCCCACAAAGCTGCTCGCGCTGGTGTAGCTTGCGATGATGGTCATGGCCAGAACAAAGCCGCCCATGGCGCGTCCGCCGATGAAATATTCTTCGATGAAGCCGCTTCCGGTATGCTTCGCGGCCTGTCTCTGCGCCCAGAGCGCCAGCAGCAGCGTAAGCAGAAGATATCCTGTCAGGGGAACAAGGGCGACGTTCATTTTCCGTTCTCCTCACCCTGCTCTTTCTCCGGCGCATCAAGAGGAATATCGGCAAAAAAACGCCGCACCACCCCCCACAGTATGAGCGTCATCACAGGGTATCCCAGCACGCAGCTGTAAAAAAACCAGGCCGGAAGTCCCCACACATAGGTGTATTCCTCCGGGTCTCCGGAGCCGAGGCCGAAGGCGAACACCGTCCACCAGACAAAAAAGAACCCATAAAGGCCCAGCGTTATCAGAGCCTCACGGTCGGCCTGTCTGAACGCTTTGCGCATATTCCCTCCCTGCCTGTCCCCTGCCACGACAAACAACACGGATTCATCGCCGAAAAACAGGGCGACATCCAACCATTCGTAAAACAACGGCAATCTCTGCCGCACCTTTCCTGTACTGCGGCAAGTATAACCCTCAAGCGCCGGGAGCCTCAACCTCTTTCTGCCCGTGCCTGCGTCTCCAGCCGGCATACATGGCCCCCGAAATATTCTGCCATGCGCTGAAGACGGCGCCCGGAAGAGTAGCCAGCGGATTCATGGCAAAGTTGGCCGCAGCCAGCGCTACGGCAAGACCGCTGTTCTGCATGCCCACCTCAATGGAAACGGCGGTACTTCTCGCATCATTCATGCCCAGAAGCCCGGCTATGCCGAGCCCCAGAAGAAGCCCTGCCCCGTTGTGCAGAAAGACAAGCAAAAACACCAGCAGGCCGCTCACGGCTATCTTTTCCGCATTCACGGCAATGATGCCGCTCACGATGAGCACAATCCCCAGCACGGAAACAAGCGGACAGATTTCCGCAACCCTGTTCACAGCACCATCCGCCGTACGACGCAGTACGATACCGGCCAGAACAGGAGCAAGCACAATCTTCACCACGGAAAGTACCATGGCCGGGAAGGACACCTCCACCCAGCTTCCCGCAAGCATATATACCAGAAGAGGCGTCATGAGCGGAGCAGCCAGCGTGGAGACCACCGTCATGCCCACGGAGAGAGCCACATCCCCGCGTGCCAGATAGGTTATCACGTTGCTGGCCGTCCCTCCGGGGCAGCAGCCCACAAGAATGACGCCGAGAGCGAGGTCGGCAGGCAGGGAAAAGGCCGCAGCCAGAGTCCAGGCAAGAAGGGGCATAACGGTAAACTGCGCCGCACAAC
>CASFUJ010000300.1 GCA_949297645.1 uncultured Desulfovibrionaceae bacterium | reverse complement strand
GCTTTTCGCGTGCGACTCGCTTTTGGCGCTGTGCCTGCCGTTTCCGCTTTATGCGCTTTTTTATCCGATTCTTGACACCGAAAACTACGAAAACCGCTTTCTGACCGCGTGGAGCGACGTCGCCGAAGCGCCCTTTACGCAGAAGCCTGCCGTCTTCGCTTTCCACGCCGAAGCTCTTCTGATGCGTTTCCATGCTGGTCAGAAGCACGATGGAAGGCAGCTCAAGGAAAGAGGTGTCGAAGTCCCCGAGAATGGGTACGGGATGTTCGCTGAGACCCTGCACTTCATCAAGAAGTCCTTCCTTCCACAGCACGCGGCCGCCCACGCTGCGGGCAAGCGCGTTGCCGCCTTCCACCACGATACGGCGGCGTTCCGCGCCGGAAACCGTGACGCCGCACTTTTCGGCAAGTACGCTGTCGAACTCGTCGGCAGAGGACACTTCAAAGGGGCCCTTGCCGTGCACGCGGTGGCCGGTGGTCATACGGCCGGACGCCACCTCCGCCACGGTGAAGGGCACCACCTCATCATCCATGAGCGCCACCACCCAGCGCAGAGGGCGGGCGAACAGAAAATGACTTGCCCCCCAGTGCATGCGCTTGGGGAAGGGAAGGGACGCGATGATGCCGGGAGCCGCTTCCGCAATGATGGAAGAGGCGGCCACGCCGCCCACGGTCTTGCGGACGGCCACATACACACCTTTGGGCGTTTCCTGCCTGAACAGGTCGGCCACGTCCACGCCCTGACCGCGGGCAAAGCCCATGGCGGCCTTGGTGGGATTACCCTCGCCGTCATAGGCGGCCTTCACGGAGGGGCCGAGGGCCACTTCCTCGCGCACAGGCGTGGACGCCAGAAGATTGCGGGCGTGCAGCACGGCGCGACGCGGCGTGCTGTCCACGGTAAGAGAATCGCAGGTCAGGCCGTGTTCCGTGAAAAGCGCGTCAAAGCGGTCGTGCAGTTCGCGCTCAAGGGAGGCGAGAAAACGGGCGGGCAGTTCCTCCACGCCGAGTTCAAGAACAAAATGACTCATGGTTTACCCCTTTTTCAGCATGGGATAACCCATGGCTTCACGCTGAGCGGCATAGAGATGGGCCACGCCGGAAGCGAGCGTGCGCACACGGGCGATGTAGCCGGCGCGCTCCGTAATGGAAATGGCCCCGCGGGCGTCCAGCAGGTTGAACGTATGGGAGCACTTCAGGCAGTAGTCGTACGCGGGCAAAGGCAGTTTTGCCTCGATAAGGCGCAGGCACTCCTTTTCATAGTCGTTGAAGTGCTGAAGCAGCATGGCCGCGTCGCTCTGGTCGAAGTTGTAGCAGGACTGTTCGTACTCGTTCTGATGGTACACGTCCCCGTAAGTGATGGAATCGTTCCACTTGATGTCGTACACCGATTCCACGCCCTGCAGATACATGGTGAGGCGCTCCAGCCCGTAGGTGAGCTCCACGCTGGCCGGGGAAAGGTCTATGCCGCCCACCTGCTGGAAATAGGTGAACTGCGACACTTCCATACCGTTCAGCCACACTTCCCAGCCGAGGCCCCACGCGCCGAGGGTGGGGGACTCCCAGTCGTCTTCCACAAAACGGATATCGTGCTTTGCCGGGTCAATGCCGAGGGCCTTCAGGCTGTCCAGATACAGCTGCTGAGGGTCGGCCGGGGCGGGCTTCATGATGACCTGAAACTGAAAATAATGCTGCAGACGGTTGGGGTTGTCGCCGTAGCGGCCGTCGGTGGGACGACGCGAAGGCTCCACATAGGCGGCCTTCCAGGGCTCGGGGCCGATGACGCGCAGGAAGGTGGAGGGGTTGAAGGTGCCCGCACCGCATTCCAGGTCCACAGGCTGCACCACGGCACAGCCCTGTCTGGCCCAGTAATCCTGCAACGTCAGAATAACATCCTGAAAATTCATGTAGTACTCCTGAACTTCGCCAATGGAGCCATTGGCCTTTCTTCCGGCCGCGTCAGTCAGGCGGACAGACCGCGCCGCTACATGGCCTTGAACCGGCCGTTGGTCCATTCGAGGCCGAGGTGATATCGCACAAAAGCGTCAATCAGGCGCGCCGCCTGCCTTGCGCCTTCCGGCGAAGGATTGAGCCCGCTCCATGACTGCGGTGAGTATTCCTTCACTTTCCCCAGTACGTCAAGAGCTTCCTGCCCGAGCGCAAGGCTCATATCGCCCTGTCTGCGGCAGGAAGGGCAGCATGCGGAGCCTTCCCCCACCAGAAAGAACGCCCGTTCCTCCCCTGAAAGACGCCGTCCGCAACGGGAACAGACGCCGAGCTCCGGAGCATAGCCCTGCTCCGCCGCCAGACGAAACCGGAACAGCACGGGCAAGACGGGAGAGACCTGTTCCTCTCTCTCAAGAAGTTCCAGCATGCCGCTCATGAGCGCATAACTTACGCCCGCATTATCCGGCGGTACGCCCATGGCTTCCAGAAAACACACGCAGTTGGCCGCCATGCCCTGTCTGCGCCAGTCGCGGCGCAGACGGTCCGGACCGGCCAGCAGCGTGGCCTCCTGCATGTTGAGGAACCGTCCGTCCCTCGAATAGGCCGCGCTTACCCGGATACGGTTGAACACATCGAGGCATCCCGTGAAGCGCCGTCGACTGCGGCTGCCGCCGAAGGCGAACGCCGTAAGCAGCCCTTTTTCCCGCGCAAGAACGCG
>CASFUJ010000299.1 GCA_949297645.1 uncultured Desulfovibrionaceae bacterium | reverse complement strand
CGACGAGTCTCTGGACACGATTCTGGCCTATATCGGCCGGACGTTCCATTGCGACAGGGTGTATGTCTTTGAAATGACGGACACGGCCGCTAGCAATACCTATGAGTGGTGCGCCGACGGCGTCGTTCCGCAGAAGGACATTCTTCAGAACATGCCGCTTGCCAGCCTGCAGTGGTGGCTGGATCTGTTTCAGGAGAAGAAGGTCGTCATCATCAGGGACATTGAGGAGATACGAAGCGATTATCCCACTTCGTACGCGATTTTGAAACCGCAGGACATCCGCAGACTGACGGCGGGGCCCCTGTGCGTGGAAGATCGCGTGACGGGGTTCATCGGCGTGGACAATCCCGACGGGGACAGTCTCTATCTCATAAGCTCGCTGTTCAAGGTGCTCGGTTATTTCATCGTGGCGCTGCTCAAGCGGCGCGATCTCCTGCGCCGTCTGCACTCCATGAGCTTCTGCGATACGCTGACCGGGGCGTTCAACCGCAACGCCCTGTTCGAGCACTATGATGGACAGTGGAGGGGCGCGTCTCTGGGCGTGATATTCTGCGACGTCACGGGGCTCAAGCAGGTCAACGACACGCTGGGGCACGGAGAGGGCGACAGATTCATACGGCAGTGTTACGAGCTTATTCACAACGCGGTGCATGTGCCTTCCATTTTCCGTACGGGCGGGGACGAGTTCGTCGTGGTCTTTGAGAACCTGGAGGAGGGAGCGTTTCTTGAGAGCGTCAGGCGCCTTCAGGCCGACATACGGGAGAGCCGGCATCACATCGCGGTGGGGTATGCCTGGTCGGACAGGCATCCCCTGCTTCTGGAGGAGCTCATTTCCCGGGCCGACGACGTCATGTACCGCGACAAGCGCGAATATTATGCGCTCAACTGCCGCGTTCCCGGCGTGGAGAGGCGCGAATCGCTCCGCGGGGGCGACGGAAATGCCGCGGACAGCAAGTTCTATCAGTTCCTGAACTCGACGTACTGCGACATCGAGATGTTCTTTCAGTCCATCGCCATGCAGAATACGACCAGCTATTTCTACTTCGGCGACATGCAGAAGGACATGTTCTATATTTCCGACAACATGCGCGACGAATTCGGCTTTGCGGGGAACGTCGTCCCGGGACTTCTGCAGGACTGGGCCGGAAGAGTGGCCACGGAGCGGGGCCGGGAGTTGTTCCGGCAGGACATGGACGCCATGCTCCGCGAAAAGCGCAGTTTTCACGACCTGCGCTATCAGGTTCGTACGGCCGACGGCAGAATCATCTGGGTACGCTGCTACGGCATCATGAAGTGGAGCGAAGACAAAAGCGTGCCGCTCTTTTTCTCCGGCCGCGTGACGCATCAGGACGAAAACTTCGTGGTGGACCCGCTGACGAACTTCCCCCGCGAGGCCATCATGTTCCGCAGTCTGGACGAGGCGCGCAAAAAAGGCTTTTCCCTGTCCGCCATAGGGTTCAGCCTGAACAACTTCATGGAAATCAACAGCACGCGGGGCCGGGCCTACGGCGACAACCTCATCCGGAGCATCGCCGCGGCGCTGGAGGAAAAACTCTCCGACAGAATGTCCTTCTACCGTCTGGAAGGCATGCGCTGCGTGGCTCTCGTGGACGCGGGATGCCATGAGAGCATGCAGGAGCTTATGGACTGCATCCGGGACATCGTCTCCGAGCGTTACGGCATGTTCGGCGTGCCCATTCAGCAGCCCTGTTCCTTCGCGCTGGTGGAATATCCCCGCAAGAACGTCATGCCCGAGGATTTTCTCGAGCAGATCGTGGCGCTCATACGGATGGCCAAGCACGAAGTGCATCAGCGTTATGTGGAGTATTCCGCAGGCAACATCAAAAAAAGCCGTCAGCTCTCCAACATGGCGCTCGCCATCAGTCACGACGTGCTCCACGGCATGAACAATTTCCGCATCGTGGTGCAGCCCATCGTCTCCAGCGTCACGGGACGGATCATGGGCGGCGAAACCCTGATCCGCTGGCGCTTCGAAGGCCGGGACATGGCTCCGTCCGTGTTCATCCCGCTGCTGGAAAAGAACAACATGATTCATCTTGTGGGGCGATGGGTGTTCGACCAGACGTATGCACAGGATTGCGCGTACGCTCCTATGACGAAGCCTTTTATCTGAGCTTCAATGTGAGTCTGCAGCAGATGTCGGACGAGACCTTTCCGGAATTCATGGCGCAGACTCTTGCCAAGTACGCCATGAGCGGGACGCATTTTGTGGCCGAAATGACGGAAAGCTGCATGGATGCCGAGGTGGAAAAGCTGCGGCGTTTCGTCCGCTTCTGCAAGGACAGGGGTATCCGCATCGCTCTCGACGACTTCGGCAGCGGCTATTCCTCCTTCCGCATGCTCCTGCAGTATCCCACGGACATCATCAAAATCGACCGCTCCATCCTGAAGGAAATGACGAAATCCGATGAAAAGATGAACTTCATCTCCAGTATCGTGTACGCCTGCCACAGGTTCGGCAAGAGTGTGTGCATGGAAGGCGTGGAGACGGCGGTAATCGGGACGTTTCCCTGCTGCGCCGTTCTTTCCGGTCGGCGCCGTCCCTTCTGTTGAAAAGACCGCTTTCGGTCCGTGTGGAAAGGCGGGGCTGGTTCATTATCGAAAAAGTGCGGTGACGCTGCATGGCGTGCGGGCGTGCTCGTCTGTTTCCTAACGGTATGTCCGCGGTGTGCAACGCGTTGGCGTACGACACAACCACACAGTTCTGCTGGCGGTTTTACGGGGAAAGGGCAGGGGCGAATCGTCGTGAAACATACTTTCCGCCTGAAGACTCCGAGTCTGTATCGCTTCGGAGACCGCAATGACCTGCGCTCCTGTTTTGTTCCGCGCTTTTCCGGATTTTTCGGGAGAAGAGGATTGCTCGAGAGCCTGCTTCAGGACATGATGTTCCTGTGCCGGACGCGTCGCGCCGTGCTCGAAAGCGGCAGTTCCGGCAATCTTTGAGAGCGGAGGGCGTCGTGTTCGGCAAAAAGTGGATGAACCGTCTTGAGGTACAGGGGATCGGCGGATGGCTTCTCGTGTATGTGGCTCTGACATGCCTTTCCATATTCATGCAGTTCGTCTGGTGTCAGCAGGAGTACCGCATCTTTCTGAACGTGCCGTCCGTGCGCCTCGGCACGGCGGTTCCCCTTACGCTCGGTCTTCTCTGGTGCGTGCTGTACGGCGTGGGACTTTTCCGCCTCATGTATCGCCTGCGGGGCGGCGTGGCGCATGTAAGAAAGATGATTGTCGTCACGCCCTTTTTTCACCTCTGCCTGCCGTTCGTGCACGTTGTCGCCCTTTTTCTGACCTCGTCCCGTCCGGAGTTCATCACCCTGAGCATGGCGCTCGGCATGTGGGAAGAGAACCTGTATGTGCTGTCGCAGTACTACACGCCGCAGGTGCTGGGCAGTATTTTCGTCTCCTTCGTCATGGCCGCGGTATGGTACCGCTATTTTTCCGTTTCGCGAAGAGTGGCGCAGCGCCTTGCGGAGGAGGGAGACGCAGTTGCCTGCGGCGAACCGGAAAAGCGGTCTGCCCGCTTTCCGCTTCCTGCCGGAAGAAGACGCGGGCGTCGCCCGGAAACGGACAGAGCACAGGACCTGCCGGGAAAAAACGGCGCAGGACGGAACAGTTCGGCTCAGAACAGA
>CASFUJ010000298.1 GCA_949297645.1 uncultured Desulfovibrionaceae bacterium | reverse complement strand
GGTTGAGGGAGCTTATGTTCGTGCAGCCGCTTTCCTTGAGCACGTCGATGGCGGCGATGAGGGAACCACCCGTGGCCAGCATGGGATCGAGAATGAAGGCCACACGCTGATCAATGCGGCGGGCCAGCTTCTTGTAGTACTCTACGGGTTCCAGCGTTTCCTCATTACGGTAGAGACCGAGCACGCTGATTTTCGCACCGGGAACCATGTCGAGAACGCCGTCCATGAGCCCGAGTCCGGCGCGCAGGATGGGTACGATGGTGATCATCTTACCGGCGAGATAGTCCACTTCCACCTGACCGGCCCAGCCTTTGACCACCTTTTTTTCCGTGGGAAGGTTTTTGGTGGCCTCGTAGGTGAGCAGACGGGCCACTTCCTTGGCCAGCATGCGGAACTCACTGGTGGAGGTACTTTCCTTGCGGAGCAGGCCGAGCTTGTGACGGATGAGAGGATGGTCAACGATATGAAGAGCCATGAGAGAAGTCCTTGTTGGTAATGACGCGCCATCTGCGCAGGATACATAGACTATGGTGCCGTTATAGCCGTGGCGTTTAGTGGCGTCAAGGCGTGGAGGGCGCGGAAAGCGGTGCGTGACGAAGGAAAACTTCTGGTCGGGCTGTACGAGGAACGGAACCGGATATGGAGGCATCGAAGAAGCAGATGTGCTCACAAGGGGGGGCAGAGCGTTGAGGGCCACCGCGTGGAAGAACGGCATTTTTCCGGAAGGCGGTCGTCATCCCAAGCGCCATGACGCAGGAGGCGCAGAAGCGACTTCTGTGATGACGGCAGAGCGTCCCGGCGATGGCACGGGCGTTTCCGCAGGAGGAAGCGTTTTCTCCGGCAGGCTGAAAGGAGCGAAGGACGGCGGAGAGCCCCGGCAGGGTATTTTTTAGCGCTGCCGTGTTCCGCACAGAGGGCGTTTGGGCCGACAGGACGCAGGCAGTCTTTCGTGTCGCGCCGTTTTGGGAGTTAGCAAAGAGAAAACCCCGGACGACTGAGCGTCCGGGGTTTTCCGGGATGTTTTCTCTGCCGGAAGATACCGGCGGATGCGCTATTCGGCGAGTTCGAAGGGTTCGCCGCCTTCGCGCTTCATTTCAAGGGCTATCTTCCACAGCAGGGTGATGACCAGCGCACCCACGGCGAAGATGCCGAGGCCGATGGAAACTTCCCAGAACGTGGGAGTATAGACTTCATAGGTTTCATAGGGAGTGGGGGAGAAACCGCCGATGAGCAGGCCGAGGCCCTTGTCGATCCAGGAGGCGATGACGAGCATGACCAGCGCCCAGGGCAGAATCTTCATGTTGTTGCGGAACTTCGGAATGGCCAGAAGGAAAATGCTGGCGAAGGCGAGCACCACGGCGAACCACATCCAGCCGTTCAGCCACACGCTGAGCCCTTCATGTCCGGTGAAGATGAACACGATGGGATGGGCGTGGCCGGGAATGCCGCTGTAGAAGGCGGTGAACAGTTCGAGAACATAGAAGAACATGTTCAGACCCATGGCGTAGGCGATGGTGATGGACAGGGACTTCACCACGGCCTTGCCGGGGTCGAAACCGGTAAGGCGCTTCAGAAGCAGCAGGGCGAGCAGCAGGATGGAGGGGCCGGCGCAGAAGGCGGACGCGAGGAAGCGGGCGGCCATGATGGCGGAGAGCCAGTAATGGCGGCCGGGGAGACCTGCGTACAGGAAGGCCGTGACGGTGTGGATGGAGAAGGCCCAGAAGATGGAGATGACCACGAGCACCTTCACCCAGCGGGGCACGGCCACATGACGGCTTTCATGTTCCAGCGAGGTCCAGCCGATGACGGCGTTCAGAAGGAGGTAACCGCACAGAACGGTGGCGTCCCAGAACATGACCGAGTTCGGCGTGGGGTGCAGGATGATGTTCAGCACGCGCTGCGGCTGGCCCATATCCACCACGATGAACAGCATGCACATGATGACCGCGCCGATGGCGAGGAATTCTGCGAACACGATGACGCGGTGATAGGGATGATAGTGATGGAAGGTGGCGGGCAGCACCAGCATCACGGCCGCGGCGGCAACACCCACCAGATAGGTGAACTGGGCGATATAGAAGCCCCAGGAAGTGTTGCGGGTGAGACCGGTCATCTGAAGGCCGTAGATGAGCTGGAACACATAGACGATGAAGGCATAGCCTATGATGGCCAGCAGAAAGAGCAGCCACAGGTAGTATTTGGGAGAACCCTTGAGAACTTTTTCAACCATGGTTCCCTCCTAGATAATGTAGTACACGCCGGGGTCGGTGCCCAGTTCGGGCTTGCGGCGGATGCTGAAGTTCTTGGAAAGCACACGGCGGACGATGGAGTTCGGGTCGTTGAGGTCGCCGAACATGATGGCGCCGTTGGAAGCCTCCACGCAGGCGGGCATGAGGCCCTTTTCCAGCCGTTCGGCACAGAAGGTGCACTTTTCCACCACGCCGCGCATGCGGGTGGGGTAGGCGGCGTTCAAATCCGAGATGAAGGGCCGGGGGTCCTGGAAGTTGAAGCTTCTGGAACCGTAGGGACAGGCGGCCATGCAGAAACGGCAGCCCACGCAGCGGTGATAGTCGATGGCAACGAGGCCGTCGCCCGTCTTGTAGGTGGCGCCGGCGGGGCAGACGCGCACGCAGGAAGGATTGGTGCCGTGGTTGCACAGCAGGAAGAAGCGGC
>CASFUJ010000297.1 GCA_949297645.1 uncultured Desulfovibrionaceae bacterium | reverse complement strand
GCGGCCTTTTCCTCCTCAGAAGTCTGTGAGACAGGTGACGGCCGACGAGACGGATGCTACGTTTGCCGGAGAAAACGTCGGACGGACAGGAGAGGAATGCGGAAAGATGACCGCTGTTCCTGAGGATTCAAAGGCAGCGTGCGTTCTGTTCGGCAGAGGAGCGGAAAATGGCGCACGGCCTGCCGGTGACGGCAGAAAGGAGAGAAAGATGAAGCGCTTTGTGTATATTCACGGTTTCAACAGCGGTGCCCGGAGCCGTTCCGGCCGGGAACTCGGCAGACTGCTTGAGACGGAGGTTCTCTGCCCGGAGTACGATTATGCCCGCCCCTTTTCCGAATGTCTCGCCTCCCTGCGATGCCAGCTTTTTGAGAGCGTGGATGCAAAAAAGGACAGTGTCTGCCTTATGGGTTCTTCTCTGGGCGGTTTTTACGCGCTCATGCTGCGGCATCCGGCCATCGTGCATGTGGCGGCGTGGAATCCGGTAGTTTTTCCGGCCATCCAGCTGGAACAGTTTCTCGGGACGAACACACGTTTTTCCGACGGCAGCATCTGGGAATTTACCCGTGAGACGCTGCTCTCCTATGCCCAGGCTCCGGACCCCCGTCCCTGGTACAACGACATGCGGACTTGTGAGGAGATCCGCCTGAAGGGCGGAGCGGATGCGGAAACTCCGTGTTTTCATCGATATGACGGACATGTCTTTTCCACGGATGATAAGGAAAAGAGAATGTCCTTCCTGAGGGGGCAGGGCATACCCCGGCGCGACATTTTCCTCGGCGACAGCGACGATATTCTTGATGCCCGTCTTTCCCGGGCGTTCTGGCAGGGGATGGCCTGCCTGCACGACATCGTTTCCGGCCATCAGATACTGGATTACTCCCATGCCGTGGATATCCTGAAAGACACGGCGCTGCCGGAGAGCGGTTCCCTGTAGGAAATCGCAATGCGGGTTCAGGCGCTATTCTTCCTTTACCGGCGTTACGTCGATCACTTCACTCTCAGGTCCCCATCGTTTCGCCCAGTACAATACTTCCTGCGGGTCTGAGACCCGCACGGAAAAAAGCAGCTCGTGCCGGGAGCGGCGTATCTGCTGACTGACATGCCAGGTTTTTTCCAGAACATAGTGCATGGCTCCGCCTGTAAAGCGGAGCGTGACGTCATAGAGTCTGTCGCCGAATACACCGGAGAAGGCGTTTTTCTGCTTCTCTTCAAAGCCGCCGTCGTCCATGGGGTCCCAGGTGCAGGAAATGCCGGTGAAACGCACTTCCTCGATACGACTCAGGCGGAAGATTTTCCATGCCGGAGGCGTTTCATCCGCAGTTCTGGCATAAAGATACATGACGCGTTTGCGGATATAAAGGCGACGGGGGTCGATTTCCCGCCAGCTTCTGGTCCAGTCCGTGGCCCTCGTGTAAAGAATACGCACGCGGTGCCCGTGACTGACGGCGTCCTGAAGTATGGAAAGTACCTCGGGACGGACGCCGAAGGTGCCCGTCGTCACGCGGGAATCGAAGCTTTTCTGGAGCTGCTCACGGAACGGCGAGGCCAGTCCCCCGGCAAGTTTTCTGCCGATTTCCATGGCAAGCGCCGCCAGCGTTCCGTCCCCTTCCACGACAAGGTGTTCCAGAGAGAACATGAGCAGCAGACGGTCGGTGAAGGTGAGACCAATGATGGGGGTCAGTCTGTCTTCGAGAATGCTGAACCCCTGATTTTTTCTGAAGCTGAAACGGAAACCGACATCAGCCAGGGCTTTTTTATCCTTGTAGTACTGACTGCGGCTGATACCGAATTTCCGCCACAGGTTTTCCTGTGTCTGGTGGGGCTCGCGGCGTATTTCCTGCGCGATGCGCAGAAGTCGAGTAACTCTTGGGGAACCGTCTTCCGGGGAGGGACGGCTGTCTGAATCCATGATATTCTCCTGCCGTTAGAGAGGCTTGAACGAGATGAAGCAGCAAGAGGAAAAGAGAGGTCGGGCGCGTCGTGCAAAAAGCGGCGTCCGGACGATTCCGCGTGGGATGAGATAGTGTGCTTTTGGTACGTTCTGTCGGGGGACGCCGCCTGAAAGCAGAACGGGGGAGAGGCTTTTATCTGCGGAGTGGCTCCGATCTGAAGCATCAGAAAACTGGCATCCGATAGTTTTGCCCTGAAGCGTGCCGACGGTGTTATGTCCGACTTGGAAGAACAGGAGCCTCCGGCCCGGGACATTTAAACAGACACTCCCGCCCTGTAGCGGGAGTGTCTCATAGGCGTGTTGACCGTGTGAAGGCGGGTCAGCCTCCGATGGCGGACATACGCTTGTGGGCCACGGGGCCGTGTCGTGCCGCGAGAATGTCCGCGCCGATGGGCTTGCAGGCCACGGCCTCCAGCATGACGCGGCGCACCTCGTCCGTGCCTTTTTCCCGCAGAATGTCCCGGATGGGATATTCCTTGTCGTCGAAGAGGCAGGTGCGCAGGTTCCCCTCCGCCGTAAGGCGCAGGCGGTTGCAGGACTGGCAGAAGCTCTGGGTCACGGAGGTAATGAGGCCGAAACTGCCGCGGGAAACCCTGCCTTCGGGCGTGACGAGTTTCCACAGCTTCGCCGGACCGCGCTCCTCGGCCGTGCTTCCTTCGCTTTCCTGTCCGTCCCGGCGTCGCAGGGCAACAGGTTCGAGCGTCCAGTACCTTCGCGCGGTTT
>CASFUJ010000296.1 GCA_949297645.1 uncultured Desulfovibrionaceae bacterium | reverse complement strand
ACCTTGGTGATGATCTGCCATGTGGACGCTCCCATGGACTGCGCCGCTTCCACCACACCGGAATCCACCTCAAGCAACGATGCCTCAATGAGTCTGGCAACGAAGGGGGCGGCAGCAATTACAAGAGGAACCACCGTGGCGTTGTTGCCGATGGTCGTCCCCACCAGAAAACGGGTGAAGGGAATGACCGCTATCATCAGGATAAGGAAGGGGAAGGAGCGTGTCAGATTCACCACCACGTCAAGAACGGCATAGAATACGGGACGCGGAGCTATGCCGTCCCTGCGGCAGATGACCAGAAGCACGCCCATCACCATGCCGAACACATAGGAAAGGGCCGTGGACACCACCGTCATATAAAGCGTATCGAGAACGCCTTCCCACAGCATTTCCACAAGCTGTGCATCAAACATGGTTCATATCCTCCAGAACGAGGCCGCGGGATGCGGCAAAGGCACGAATTTTTTCGCAGGCAGCCTCATCGTCGGGCAGCTGCATGACCATCTGTCCGCAGACGATGCCGTCTATTTCACGCAAGTCGGAATACAGAATACTGAGGGGCTTGCCGCAGTCGAGTATCATGTTGCCGATGATGGGCTCAAGGCTGCTCGCGCCGTTGAACACGATGCGTACGACGCGTTCCGAAGGCAGTTTCTCGGGTTTCAGCGCTTCGGGAATGACCATGGTGCGCGCGGCTTCCGTCTGCGGGTGATAGAACACTTCCTCCACAGGACCGGTTTCGGCAATCTTGCCGCCTGCAATGATGGCCACATGGCTGCATATCTTTTCAATCACGCTCATTTCATGGGTGATGATGACAGCCGTGATGCCGAGACGCCGGTTGATATCCTTAATAAGGGCAAGAATGGACTCCGTGGTGCTCGGATCCAGCGCGGACGTCGCTTCATCACAAAGCAGCACCTTCGGGTCCGTGGCAAGGGCCCTTGCGATGGCCACGCGCTGCTTCTGTCCGCCGGAAAGCTGGGAAGGATAGGATTGAGCTCTGTCGGCCAGTCCCACCAGTTCCAGAAGTTCGGCGGCACGCTTCTTCGCCTTATCCCTGGACATGCCTACAAGCTCCAGCGGGAAACAGACGTTTTCCGCAGCGGTGCGCTGCATGAGCAGGTTGAACTGCTGAAAAATCATGCCCATGGAACGACGGGCCTCACGCAGCTGCCCCTCCGTCAGACGGCAGAGATCTCTCCCCTCGAAAAGAACCTGTCCCCCCGTGGGACGCTCAAGCATGTTGATGCAACGCACAAGCGTGGACTTACCAGCGCCGCTGCGTCCGATGATACCGAAAATATCACCCTGATAAATATCAAGGTTTATTCCCTTCAGGGCATAAACCTCGGAATTTTTGCTCTGGTATTTCTTTTCCAGATTGCAGATTTTAATGATGGGCTCCGCCATATCTCACTCCACCCGCATCGCGGGAAAAAATAAGTCCTTCGCAGAAGGACGCGTCAGCTTAGCTTTTTTTTCTTTTTTTGTGAATAGAAATCTTCCCCTGCCGGCAGGCTCTGTACTTTCGCTCTGTTCAAGGATAAAAGAACCCCAACGCCAAAGCCCGGCCCTGTTCAACGGGCCGATGCAAGCAGGGAGTACATATGGCTGCCGTAAAAAAGACCAATGCGGCCCGCGTTCTGGACCGACTGGGCATCCCCTACGAGCTTAACAGCTATCCCGTTGATATTGATGACCTTTCAGCTACACATGTCGCAGAAAGCATGGGGGTGGACCCTTCCTGCGTCTTCAAGACTCTCGTCACGCGCGGGCATCCCAACGGCATCGCCATGGCGGTTCTTCCCGGAAACGCCGAGCTCAACCTCAAGAAACTTGCCGCCGTTTTTCATGACAAAAGTGTGGAAATGGTACCGTTGAAGGAAGTGCTTCCTCTGACGGGATACATCAGAGGAGGCTGTTCTCCCGTAGGCACGAAAAAGCCCTATCCCGTCTGTATCGACGAGTCGGCAAGAAATTTCAAAACCATCTATGTCTCCGCCGGACAACGGGGCCTGCAGTTCGTCATAGCCCCCGAAGACCTCGCCCGCGCGGTCAATGCCGTCTTCGCCGACATCGTCATGCGCTAGGTCCGTCATGCACCTTCTTCTGCTCACCGAAATCGCCGATGCGCTGGAACGCTCGCTGTCCCCGCGTGAAGGACTGCAGCTCGTGCTTCACATCATGGCCCGCCATCTGGCCATGAAGCGGGCGTTCATCGCGCTTACGGTACCGGACGGCAGTGAGGTGCGCATTTACGCTTCCCTCGGACTCTCCGCCACGGAAGAAGCGCGAGGTCACTATGCCCCGGGCGAGGGTATCACCGGAAGGGTCATCGCCGACGGAAGACCGGAAATCATTCCCGACGTGGCGGACGACAAACGCTTTCTCAACAGGACAAGGGCCAGAAACCTGCGCCGGGAACATACGGCCTTTCTCTGCGTACCCATCCGACTGGATGATCAGGTGGTTGGAGCTCTCGCCGTGGACCGCCGCATGGGCGCCAGGGAGACTCTCGATGACCAGAGCAGGCTTCTTGTCGTCATCGCCGCCCTTATCGCTCATACGGCCGGCGTATGCCGCAACAGTCTGCCGTCTCAGCCGCACAGGCAGGAGCCTGCGCCTTCCGAGCGCATCCGAGGTTTTGTCGGACAGTCCGAAAGCATGAATCTTGTGTTCACCCG
>CASFUJ010000295.1 GCA_949297645.1 uncultured Desulfovibrionaceae bacterium | reverse complement strand
TTTGTCTCGCTGCCATTGTCATCTTTTATATTTAATGAGTCCTGAACCTAGTTTCCTATGAGCTTGGACACCGGTCTGAAGGTCTGCGGGAAGGGAACCCAGATTTGCGACTGCTTGCCTGCGCCGCCCGAGACCAGGAACTTGACGGATTCCGGCTTCAGGAAGCGGGGCACCAGCGTGTCTTCATCCCAGTTCGGCATATGCGGGGAAGGGTCGCATACGCTGCCGCGGGGACCGTAGAATCTGACCGGCATGACGGCGTGCTCCTGCACATAGCGGCGCACGTCGTCCTTGTTCGGGAAGTCCTTGTGGATGGTGGCGGCGTGTTCCGGGCCGAGCACGAAGAAGGAGAAGGTTTCCTTGTTCGTGGGGCTGTAGGGCTTGTCGTAGTCGGCAAAGCAGGAGATGTTGCCGGACACCGTGCCGAGCAGACCGGCGCACAGGGTGTTGAGCAGCGTGTCTCCGTCGTGACTGATGTGGTCGAGACTGGCGTTGCCGGGGTAGGCCCAGAAGAAGGTCACCACGCTGTCGGCAGGCTTGAAGCCGACCTCTTCGGCATAGCTTTCCTTCCACGGGTTCTGTGCCGCGTTTTCGGTGAACACCTGCGCCACCAGGTCGGCCGAGGTTCCGTGCGAACTCTTGTCCACGGTCTGCGCCCAGGAACCGCCTACCACGTCGAGCACGAGGTTGACGAAGTAGCCCATGGCGTTGGTCACGGGCTGTTCAGCGCCGCCCGTTCCCGTGCCGGGGTTCAGCTTGAGCTGGTCGATAATCGGCCCGCTGATGAAGAACAGGGGGACGGCGGGCGCGGTAGTGGCCGTCGGACCGCGCGTTGCGGCCACGGGGTCGGCCATGGCTTCCACGGCCGCCAGCAGCAGAGGCATGTGCTCCGGTCTGCAACCTGCCATGACGCCCAGCGTGGCGACAAGCTCCACGGTAAGCTGGCCTTCACGCGGAGGCACGACCCAGACCACTTCCGAAGGGTCGCGCGTGGTGCCCTTGAGCATCGCGGCCACCTTATCCTCGGTGGGCGGGATGATGGGCAGGGAAAGGGACCATTTTCTGCGGAAGAACAGGTCGTTGACGTCGGAATAGGTGCCCTTGACCTTGATGCGGCGGGCGGGGTAGGGGGCCTCGACCTTGAGGCCGGGGTCGTTTGCCGGGTCGGGTTTCCAGTTGAGAGCCGCGTTTATGATGTCGTCGTAGGCGGCGTCAACCTTGGCGATGACTTCTTCTCTGGAAATCATGCCGATGGGATGAGGAATGACCACAAAACTCATGTCGCGCAGGCCCTGGCTTCTCTGTGTGCTGCGCGCCAGACTGTACAGTTCCGTCGTGGTGATGGTGACGGTGGGAATGCCCATTTTTTCGAGTCGGGACTGGTCAACTACCAGCCATGAAGTGCAGCTGCCTCAGTCGCCCTGGGAAGCGATGACAAGGTCGGGCCTGACGCTGGCCACGGACTTCGCATTCGCTTCGGAACGGCCGTCGTTGCCGGCCGTATGGTTGAGGTTTTCATCGAGTTCGTAGGTTTTGACGATATTGACGGAGGGATAGTGTTTTGTGAGCAGCTCCGCCAGATGGTCGAGCACGATGTCGCCGTTGTTCTTGCCGTTCCAGCGCAGGGCGACGGTCTTTCCTTCCAGTGAAGTGATGCGCGGCGCCGGCTCCACGAGCCTTGTGGCGATGACGCCGGCAGGGTTCACAAGTACCCAGTCCTGGGACAGTTCCGCCGCGGCAGGAGACGCCGCAAGCAGACACAGCGCGCCGGCTGTCAGAAACGTTTTCCAAAGATGCATACGTCTCTCCTTTGATGAGACGGGCCTTCTCCGATGCGCGATGCACCGGGAAGGCCCGCCGTGTTATGCGTTGTTCCGCCTACCGGATGCGCGGCAGAGGACCGAGATCCTTTTCCGCTTCCTTCAGAAGCTGCTCCCAGCAGCCGGGAAGCAGTATTTCCTGACTGGCGGGACGATAGGCGTTGCCGGGCTGCATCCAGAAGCCGTGGCCGGACTGTTCGCCGCCGGCAATGGCTATCATGATGCCCTTGGGCGTGCGTACGATGGGACAGGGTTCGCCTTCCTTGAAGTCTTCAAGAAGGGCGCGCTTGGAAAGGCCAGCCTTTACCATGGTATCCCACGGCAGCTTGGAGTGCTCCCACAGGTATTCCTTGACCTTTTCCTTGGTCCAGCCGTACTTCACCAGTTCGGCGGCCCAGCCGCGGGTGATGAGCACGAGGCCCGCGGTGTATTCCGGGTCGTCCGCGCGGGAGGTATAGGGCTTGAACACGGCGCGGCTCACGCCTATGCCGTCCGTGACC
This sequence comes from uncultured Desulfovibrionaceae bacterium, assembly GCA_949297645.1. Lineage (GTDB taxonomy): Bacteria > Desulfobacterota > Desulfovibrionia > Desulfovibrionales > Desulfovibrionaceae > Mailhella. Next base: position 377 of record CASFUJ010000295.1, on the reverse strand, counting down.
TGTCTTGACGTGTAGCCCCAGTTGTTCAGGCTGGGCGTGCCCATGAAGTAGGCCAGACGGTTCAGGTATTCCCTGACGCGCTCTTCGGCCACCTTGGAGTCGCCGCCGGAAAGGGCGATGTTGGTCCAGCCGGAAACCTGCACCACGGTAAGCGTGTTGGCGTTTCTGTCGAAACCGCGTTCTTCGGCCAGAGTGCCGCCCCAGCCTTCGGGGATGCCGTCCTCATCTTCCGCGAGCACGGCGTTGATGGCGCGCTGCGGGCCGAAGTTGGCCATGGTGCCCATGCCGGGAATGGCTCCGCCGAGGTTCATCTGAATGAGCCGCTGCGCCCTGCCGATTTTGGCCGCGGCCGGGCGGTTCGGGTCCGGTCCCATGGC
>CASFUJ010000294.1 GCA_949297645.1 uncultured Desulfovibrionaceae bacterium | reverse complement strand
CCTTTTCCGCTGCATAGCGGGCCTGCTCTTCCTTTTCACGCTGAACGCGCTTCTTGAAGTTGTCCATTTCGGCCAGCGCACGCAGCTTGACGGCGTTGGCCTCGGCGGCCACATTGCAGGCGGCACAGAGTCTGGCGCGGCACTCCTCGAGCTGTTCTTCTTCCGTCTTTTCCTGAACGGGAGCTTCTTCCGCCCCGGTCTGTTCCGCGGCTTCGAGTTCCGGCTCTTCGTTCATGGTTTCCCTGTTTTCAAATTCCTGACTCATGAAAAGACCTCCAATCGTGGTACTCGAAAAAGTAGGAACGAAGGCACGGTCTGTCAAGCAGGAAACGGGCTTCGGCGCGCCGCGCACGGAAAAGAAAAGGATAAACGCCCCGGGCTCTGCGCCCGGCAGGCTTCGGCCCGCCGCGCACGGACGCCTTGCAGAGGCCGCGGCCTTTCCGGACCACCGGAACATCCTCCGTCATCCCCGGGGCACGCCGGAGAGACGGCCACGTCCGCACGCAAAGACCGCGCGTTGCGCAATGCCCGGTCATGCTTGCCCGCCCCGGCGCAGAGGCAGGTACCGTCCCGGCGGCACACGAAACGCTCCCCGCCCTCCGGCAGAGGCCGCCGCGCACGGACACCGCCGTCTCAGGCCTCTTCCCGGGCGCAGGTTTTCCTTCCGCACCCCGGACAGCCGCGCCGCAACCGGGCCTCTGCCCGCACACTGCGTTTTACCCCCGGCGGACGCCGTGCCCGACCACGTCAGACACGGAAAACAAACGCCGTTTCCGCCCCGCACGCGAGGTTCCGACCGAGACTGGAGGAACCGCAGAGATATGCCGGAAGTTCCCGCTCCGCGCGAGGTTCCGACCCGACAGACGCCCCTTGTCCGGTACCGGCGCAGAGGCAGAGCGGCCCTGAGTCTTCGACGCCCGGTGATGTTTCCGCAATCGGAGATGTTCAGAGCTGCCGTGCCCGGCACTTCGGAACCCCGGCGCTGTCCCAAACGCCGTTTCCGCCCCGCGCGAGGTTTCCGGGGCCGCGTGTTCCGCAAAAGCGCCACTTTCCGCCGTCAGAGGCGGTTTCGTACCCGGTGCGCGAGGCCGTATATGCGCGTGGCCATGACGTCCAGCGCCAGCAGAGGGTTCACCTGGGCAAGAAGCGCTTCCTGACAGGAGGAAAAGACATCGTCAAGTTCGGGCAGCGCCTCTTCGGGCAGTCCGGCAAGAGCCGCGGCAAGGGGCCCTCCGGCGCGTCCGGCGAGGCGGTCGGCCAGCGCCTTTTCCCCTACAAGAACAATCTGCAGGGCGCGCGCGGCGTCGAGAGCACTGCGCGCCTGCGTCAGGTCGAACCAGCCGCGCCCTTCGGAGACGAAGCGGGCCAGCGCCTTTTCCCACGGCTGCATGTCCTCCGGCAGGGGGCGTCCGGGTTCCGGCCACGGCAGGGTAAGCACCCAACCGCGGGAGACCAGCGTCGGCAGCAGTCGTTCACGCTGCGGCGCGGTGAACACGAAGCAGGTATCCGGCGAGGGGTCCTCAAGCACCTTCAGCAGAGAGTTGGCGGCCTCCATGCCGAGAGCCTGCGCTTCCGCCAGAATGATGACGCGACGGCGTCCGAAACGCGGCTTTTCGCCCAGCAGAGGACGCAGGGCGCGCACCTCGTCTATCTTGATGGAGGCGGCGCGGCCGTCGAGAAGGATCACGTCCGGGTGCATGAGCGCGCCCGTACGCAGGCAGGAGGGACAGGAAAGGCAGGGCGCGTCTTCCTGCGCGTCGCAGTTGAGCAGCGCGGCCCACCACAGGGCGAGGGCCACGCGGGAAGAAACCTCCCCGCCTTCCAGATGTAGAAGCTGCGGCGGCTCGCGGCGCATGACGTGCAGAAAGGCGCGGGGCCTCTCAAGACGCGCGTCCAGTGCGGGCAGGAAGGCCTGCCGCGCCTCGTCCACCCCGGGGAGCGCTTCCTCGGGCGTACTTTTGCGTGCAGCCGTCCTGCCGCCGTCCTTTTTCACCGCCATATCAGCGCCGGAAGGTCTGATTCCTGTCCGGACCGACGGAAATGAAGCCCGCCTTCACGCCCAGAAGCTCTTCCACTCGCTCGATGTAGCGACGGCAGTTCTTCGGCAGATCGTCCCAGCAGGAGCAGCCGGAAAGATCTTCCTCCCAGCCGGGCAGCACTTCGTACACGGGCGTGAATTCGTCCAGACCGCGCGGGGTCTGCGGCGGATACTTCACCACCTTGCCCTGATATTCGTACGCCACGCAGAGCTTGATTTCTTTGAGTCCGGAAAGCACGTCCACCTTGGTGAGCGCCATGGTGGTGGGGTCGCACAGACGGATCATCTCGCGCAGAACCACGAGGTCCAGCCAGCCGCAGCGGCGCGGTCTGCCCGTGGTGGCGCCGTATTCGCCGCCCTGACGGCGCAGAAATTCGCCCATGTCGTCGAAAAGTTCCGTGGGGAAGGGGCCGGAACCCACGCGCGTGGTGTAGGCCTTCACGATGGCGATGCGCTGGTCGATCACGCCCGCGTTCACGCCGGAGCCGATGGAAGCGTTGTCGCACACCACGTTGGAGGAGGTCACGAAGGGATAGGTGCCGTGGTCGATGTCCAGCATGACGCCCTGCGCGCCCTCGAACATGATACCCTTGCCAGCGGCACTGGCCTCCATGATGAGGGAGGAAACATCCGCCAGATAGGGCACGAGACGCGGAGCCAGCGCCAGAAGATCGTCCGCCACCGTGTCCGCAT
>CASFUJ010000293.1 GCA_949297645.1 uncultured Desulfovibrionaceae bacterium | reverse complement strand
GGAACAAGACCGGGGCTGAGGATATTGAGCGCGGACCTGCCGGAAAAACGGCGCAGGAGTCCGGAACAAAAAGCCCGGAGAGAACGGAAAGTTCGGACAGAACAGAAAAGCCCGGAGCGAAACGCGTCCGGGCTTTAAAAAAATATGGTGCCGAGGGACAGAATCGAACTGCCCACACGGGGATTTTCAGTCCCCTGCTCTACCAACTGAGCTACCTCGGCACAACGAAGAAACTTGTATAGGAAGAGCCTGTCTTTGGCAAGAGGAAAAACGGGGTTTACGCCATTTTTTTTCATTTTTTGCAGGCGGACCGTCCACATGGGGCTCTGCGAACTTTCAAAGATGTCCGACGGACGCGTCATGCAGGCTTTTCTTCATCCGTTGTCGTAAGTTCCGGCGGCGTAACGCGCGGCCGACCTGTCATCGTCTTCATGACGTACGGACCCGTCCGCTCCGCCCCCGCGGGGAGGGAAAGCTCCGCCGAACTCGAAGCGCGGCCTTTTGCCTGTCGAAGCGCGCCCGCAATGCGGCAGGCCGTCTTTCCGGGTTTCGTGCCGCACGCACGGCTGACGATGAAACGTCCTGACTCCGCCTTCTTATTCTGCGCGCTCACGCCCGCACGCAACGACAACGGTCTCTTCCTTCTGCCGCCTGTCTGCGGCCGCCGACCGGCTTTGCCGGGAGGCGGAACAAGGGAGCAGGGGCATTCTCCGCCTGCCTTTTCCGGAGACGGGCAGCGCATCGCCGCTTTCCTCCGCCCCTTCCCTTTTCCGGGCAGCCGTATCAGAGTTCGCCCCGGGCGAAGCGGTGGATGAGGTGCATGGTGAAGGAGTCGAGGGCGGGGCAGGGCGGGATATCGGCGCGTCGGACCCAGCGGGCTTCGGCGAGTTCCGAGGTATCGAGGCGGATGGTATCGGGGCCGTCGAGTTCGGCGGAGAAGGCGCTGACGAGGGAGCCGGAGAAGCCCCAGGGCTGGCTGCCCTGATAGCGCAGGTTTTTTATGCGCAGACCGGTTTCCTCCATGACTTCGCGGGCGGCGGCCTGTTCGGCGGTTTCGCCGATTTCGATGAAGCCTGCGACGAGGACGAGGTGTTTTGCGCCGGGGCGGGCGTAACGGGTGAGGAGCAGTCTGTCCTCGTGGGTGACGGCCACGATGACGCAGGGAGCGATGACGGGGTAGAGAATATGGCCGCAGGAGGGGCAGGCGAGAGCGCGTTCCTTTTCCGCGTGCTTCAGAGGGGAGGCGCAGCGGGGGCAGAAGCGGGTGGTGTCGTACCAGCGGAAGAGGTGGGCGGCGGTGGCGGCGACGAGGGGTAAAGGCGCGGGCGCGGTACGCAGGTCGCGGGGGGCGACGCGCCGCCAGGAATCCGGGGTGGGGGCGTCGGAATCTCCGGCGCGAAGGACGAGGAAGAAGCGGGTTTCCGGGCGCTCCCGCCGCAGAAGAGCGGACGGCGCGTCCGTTTCCCGCGCAGGGGCGGAAGCGCAGCCGGGGGCGGCCGCGTCTTTTTCCGTTTCCCGCGCAGGGAGGGGCAGGTCGGCAATACCTTTTTCCGTTTCCCGCGCCGTGTCTGAGGCCTCAGAAGCAGAGCAGGCGACCGCGGACGCCGTGCGGAAAGTATCGGACGCCGGGCGGGGGGGGGATGCGTCTTCTTCCGTCGTCAGGCGGAAGGCGTAGAGGAGAGCCGCGTTCTGGCGGGCCGGGCTTTTCCGCCACGCTTCCACGGTGGGCGGCAGGCCGTTCAGGAGAAGCAGGCCGTCTGCGGAGAGGTCGAGCACGAGGTCATCGACGGCGGGAGAGGCGGGGATGAAGGCGTTGTCGAAGCGCAGAGGGGCGACATCCTGAATCATGCGCCCTCCGCCATCTCCAGATAGCGCCGCACGGCGAAGAGGTCGGGCAGGACGGCGGAGGCGTGCTCCTTCATGACCGTGTCCGGGGGCACCATGTCGGGCACGAGAAGGGCCTTCATGCCGGCGGCGCTGGCGGAGAGTATGCCGTTGCGCGAGTCCTCCACGGCGTAGGAGAGGGCGGGGTCGGCGCAAAGTTCGGCGCAGGCGCGCAGGTAGATGTCCGGCGCCGGCTTGCTCGCCGTAAGCATGTCGCCGCAGACGAGGGCGTCGAAGTAGGGGCCCATGCCGGTGATCTCCATATTGCGGCGTACGTTGGCCTCGCGCGAGGAGCTGGCAAGGCCGGTGCGCCAGCCGTGTTCCCTGAGCCAGGAGAGCAGCTCCATGACGCCGGGCTTGAGCGGCACGCCCTCTCTGGTGAATTCCATGTAATAGACGCGCGTGCGGTCACGGAAGGCCTCGTAGTTCACGCTGCCGCCGAAGACTTCGGCAAAGCGTATCTTCGTGCTGGCGTGCGTGGTGCCTATGCAGCGGTAGAAGAGGTCGTGCAGGCCGTCGAGGCCGAGGTCGCGGCCTGCGCACTCCCACGAGCGCAGCACGAGGCGTTCGGAGTCGATGAGGACTCCGTCCATGTCGAACACGATGCAGGGCATGATTAATCCTTGGGAAAGGGCTTTTCCTGAAGCGGTATGCGGTAGATGCGTCCGACGCGCGTATGGACGCCGTTGTCGCTGGGGAAGGAGTAGTTGCCGATGACCGCGCCGAGACGGTCGTACAGGGGGAAGGCTTTGGGGTGGCTGGTCTTCAGATAGATGCGCGTCCGGCAGGGGAGATATGGAAGTAGCTGAGCAGGGCCACCTGATCCAGCGGGTCGGAAATGGACAGGCCGGAGCAGGCGTAGATGTTCCGATCGATGGCGCCGTGCGTCATCATGACCATGCCGAGCTGCTCATTGCCTTTCCTCAGGGTGTGAAAGTCCATGACCACACCCGGCTGCTGACTGAAATCATGAATGATTTCGCAGCAGTGATGCAGTTCGTCGTAGTCGTCCCATGCTTCGTTGAGAATCTTTTCCTTCATGTTTTCCAGCAGGGACAGAAGAAACTTTCCTTCAAAGCGGTCGCTGAAGCAGAACTCGAAGCCGTTTTTCTCATAAAGGACGGTAGTCATGGGAAGCCTCCTCGCGCGTGTTTCCTCATGATGTACGCGGGATTGTTCTGCTGTCAAGCGACTCCTTCACGCCTTGTGCCGCACCGTTTTCCGGCACGGCCGCAAGGCGCTCGGACCTTCCGGTCGAGAACGACCGCGACCGTTCTCTCCACGGCGGCGAGTTCCTCCGTCCGCGGGCGTTCTGCGCATCCTTTTTCAGCCGGACTCAGGAGGCGTTTTCCGACGCTCTGTGGAGAAAGTCCGCGACCGTTCTCTCCACGGCGGCGAGTTCCTCCGGCCGGAACCAGCGAATGCGCGCGTCGGCCCTGAACCAGGTCCACTGTCTCTTGGCGTAGGCCCTTGTGTTGCGCGTCCAGAGGGACACGCACTCTTCCAGCGACATCTTTCCGCGAAGATAGGCCGCCAGTTCCGCGCAGCCTATGCCGCTCCAGCCGGGCGCGGCCGTATCCGGGCAGAGGGCGAGGGCGCGCCGCGCCTCCTCCAGCGCGCCGGCCTTCAGCATGGCGCGTATGCGCGTTTCGAGATGGGGGGTGAGTTCCGGCAGGGGCAGTCCCACGCCGAGGCGCAGCACGTTGCAGGCGAGGGGCCGCGGCGCGTGGGCGTGCCACCAGCTGAAGGTTTTTCCCGTGCCTTCCCATACTTCCAGCGCGCGGATGTTGCGCTGGCTGTCGTTGGGATGGATTTTCGCGGCATAGACGGGGTCCACGGAGAGGCGTCCACGGGCGGAATGTCGGCGATGCCGTCGAGAAGGGCGCGCATGTAGAAGCCCGTGCCGCCCACAAGCATGGGCACGCGGCCTTCCGCAAGGGCGTTTTCCACGGCCTCCTTCGCCCTGTCCGCCCACTGTCCGGCGGAGATTTTGCGCGTGGTTTCCAGCCAGCCGTAGAGCAGGTGCGGACATACCCGCCGCTCTTCCTCCGTGGGCTGGGCGGTGATGACGGGAAAGTCCCGATAGACCTGCCTTGAGTCGGCGTTGATGACGCAGGCCGGGCGGCCCGCCTTTTCCAGCGCGGCGGCCAGATGCAGGGCCGCGGCCGTTTTGCCGGAGCCTGTGGGCCCGGCGATGCAGAGCACCTCTGCGTTCATGCTGCTTCCTTGTCGTGGTTGTGCGTTTGCCCGGGAGGTATGGCCGGTCGGGAGAGGGCCGTCCCGGGCAGGACGGGAGCGTCTTTCCTTCGTGCGCGGGGACGACCATAACGATGCAGGTTTCCGTATCTGTAACCGAGCCTTTCCCCCATGCGCAGGGGACGCCCGTTTCCCTGAAAAATATTCTTGCTTATCTTGGAGCCTTTCCCCCATGCGCAGGGGACGCCCATCTCGCCCCTGTTGTTGATGATAGCGGCGTGGGCCTTTCCCCCATGCGCAGGGGACGCCCCGCTTATCTTTTCGACGGAATTTTCGATGTCCGGCCCTTTCTCCATGCGCAGAGGGACGACCAGACAACGCGCCCTTCCTCATCCGTCACATGAGCTTTTCCTCCGTGCGGGGGGGGACAGTTCCCGTCATCATACACAGTTTTCAGAGCGTTTCCTCCGTGCGCGGAGGGCGACGTTCTTTTTGCGTCATGCTGCCAGACTGCGGCCCCCTTTCCCCGTGCGCGGGGGACGACCTCAATGAGTCTCTTGCCCTTGTCGCCTATGCGCCCCCTTTCCCCGTGCGCGGGGGACGACCTTTCAATGGCGGACCGTGGCGTCTGAGACGGTACCCCTTTCCCCGTGCGCGGGGGACGACCAGACAACGCGCCCTTCCTCGTCCGTCACATGAGCTTTTCCCCCGTGCGCGGAGGGCGACGGCTTGCGAGGCTTTCCCCGGAACGACGCCCTTCAGCAGGTCATGCGTCCGGCCCGGGGACGGCGCAGGCGCTTTTGTCGGGCAAGCCGCTGCCCACGGATACCTCGGGCCAGCTCGCGGGCAGATGATAGGCGCGGCGAAGGCGCGGAATGACCGTGTCCGGCACGAGACGGCGCACGTCGCCGCCGAGGGAGGCCACGTTGCGGATGTTGGTGGAGCTTATGTACATCCAGCGCAGATCCGACATGAGAAAGATGGTCTGCACCCGGTTTTCGAGTTTGCGGTTCATGAGCGCCATCTGGAACTCGTAGTCGAAGTCGGACACGGCGCGCAGACCGCGGAGAATGGCCTTGGCGTTGTTGGCGGCGGCAAACTCCACGAGAAGCCCGGCAAAGGGCATGACCTTCACGCCCGGGGTGTTCTCGAAGACTTCGCGTACGATGTCCACCCGCTCTTCCAGCGTGAAGAGCGGATGCTTGCCGCAGTCTCTGGCCACGGCCACGATGACGGTGTCGAACAGTTCGAGACCGCGCCGTATGATGCATTCATGCCCGCTCGTGAGCGGGTCGAAGGTGCCGGGGTAGATGGCTATGCGTTCTTCACCCATACCAGAATCCTCGTGTTGCCGTACATGCGCTCGGCCTCGAGACGCAGATCGTACTGGGCGTCGGCTTTCAGCGTCAGCCCCTTTTCCACTTCCGCAATGAGAAAGCCGTCGTCGGCGAGCCAGCCCTGACGCATGATGTTCTTGAGCGCGGGCTTGAAGAGGTCGGCCCCGTAGGGCGGGTCGATGAAGATGAGCTGGCAGGGCGCGGAGGGGCGGCGGGCGGTGACGCGGAGCGCGTCCTCCTCATGCACGGCGCAGCGGTCCTCAAGTCCCAGATTGGCGGCGTTTTTGCGCAGACATTCCGCAGCCTTGTGGTCTTTTTCCACAAAATCGGCAAAAAGAGCGCCGCGGCTCAGGGCCTCGAAACCGAGGCTGCCGCTGCCCGCGAACACGTCGAGCACGCGCACGGCGCCCCACACGACGCCGCGCGCTTCAAGCATGGAAAAAAGAGATTCGCGTACCTTTCCCATGGCGGGCCTGTAGCCCGGACCGGTAACGGTGTGGAGCGTCCTTCCGCGACAGGCTCCGGCAATGATTCGCATGAAATGTTCCTGACAGGGCGGCACGGGGCGCGCCGCCGGAAGGCGCGGCCTTCCGGGCTGAAGATGAGCG
>CASFUJ010000292.1 GCA_949297645.1 uncultured Desulfovibrionaceae bacterium | reverse complement strand
GGGGGACGAGGTGCTGGAACAGTTCCGCAAGGCTTATGCCGCCATGGAAAAGAAGCTGTTCTCGGCCATCCCGGAAGAACGTCGGGAAGTCTGCATGCAGACGCTGGACGAGATGGAAAGCAATCTCGAGAGAGCGCTTTAGCTTTTGTGCAGGGGCACGTTCAAAGGCCGGTCGAAGACAGGAGCTGCGTGCGGCATGTCCGCTCCGGGATGTCCGCCGCCGTGTTTGCGGTCAAAAGGATGGCCGGACTGCGGAGCGCTTTCGCGCCTATCCTGGTAGCTCCTGCGGACGGACTCGGCCGGAGATGCGTTCCGGCGTTCTTCTGGTGCTTTCAGTACAGGATAACGTCATGCCGGGGCTCATGCGAACATGTAGTGACGACACGGCGGTGGAACGCGGAAGATTCCTGAAAAAACGATACGCCCGAACCGGGGCACTGCGGGTTGGTTCCCCGACGGTGTGCCGGTCCGAGCGTATTGCTTTTATAAGGACGACGTCGAAGGGGAGGCATGCGCGTTTAGGGGCTTTCTCCCCGACGCACTTCTCCGTCGGGATGGCTTTGCGTTATCCGGCCTGTGCGGTCTTCAGCGTTGCGCGCAGAAGCTCCAGATTCCCGCAGCGTTCCGCCAGACCCATCAGGGCGTAAGTGAGGGACGCGGCAGCGAAATCCGAAACGATGTGTCCTTCCCGCGGGGCGAGTTCCACCACGTCAAAGCCCAGCAGCATGCGGCCTTCCATGGCTTTTTCCGCGAGTTCAAGCGCCTGATACCAGCCGAGCCCTCCGGGAACGGGGGTTCCCGTTTCGGGCATGACGGAGGGGTCCAGCCCGTCCACGTCGAAGGTGATGAAAATGTTGTGCGGGAAATCTTCGGGCAGGAGATTGTCCGGTATGCCGTGACGATACAGATACGGCGCATCCCAGCTTATGACGTTATGTTTCCGGCGTGCCTCCAGTTCTTCCTTGCAGAAAATGCGGTTGCCGAGCTGCACGAGGGGCAGACCAAGGTCCTTGACGGCACGACGCATCACGCTGGCGTGGCTCCACCTGCTCCCTTCGTAGCTGTCGCGCAAGTCCGCATGGGCGTCGAACTGCACCACTCCGAACGTGCCGAAACGTTCCTTGAGCGCCGCCATTTCCCCATAGGTAAGAGAGTGTTCTCCACCGAGGGTTACGGGCATGGCTCCGGCCTCAAGCGAAGCAAGCACGGCCTTCCGTATTCTGTCCATGACTTCTTCCGGAGAGCCGGAGCAGTCCACAGGCGGCTGGGTGAAGATGCCGCCTTCGCCGGGAAAGCTCGTCCCGTCGTACAGCTCCAGCTGGTCCGAGGCTTCGAGAATGGCCTCGGGGCCGCGCGCCGTTCCTCCGGCGTAGCTTACCGTGGCCTCGTAGGGCACGGGGATGACATGAAAGCGGGCCCGGTCAGCCGGGCAGGCGGGTACTTCCGAGGAAAGGAAGCGGTTTTCGTATTCGTTCAGCATGGCGGTTCCTGTTGGGGTTTCCGGCGTATCCGTTTCAGAGACGGGTTATTCCTGAGGGGCGGCCAGACTCTTGCGGAAGATGCGGCGCATGTGGCGGCTCACCCACTTGCCGAAGTTGTCGAGATATACATAGTACACGGGGGTGATGTACAGGGTAACGAGCTGGGAGAAGATAAGTCCTCCGGCTACGCAGATGCCGATGGGCTGGCGGGCTTCCGCGCCGGTGGCGCCTATGCCGAAGGCCAGAGGCAGAGCGCCCATGATGGCCGCAAGAGTGGTCATGAGAATGGGACGGAAGCGGATGAGGCAGCCCTGTACGATGGATTCTTCCGTGCTCATATTTCCGCTGCGTTCAGCCGCGAGGGCGAAGTCCAGCACCATGATGGCATTTTTCTTGACGATGCCGATGAGCATGATGATGCCCACGAAGGCCGTCATGTTCAGCTCGGAGTCGAACAGCCAGAGACAGAACAGGGCTCCGAAGCCCGCAGAGGGCAGGCCCGAAAGAATGGTGATGGGATGGATGAAGCTCTCGTAGAGAATACCCAGTACGATATAGATGAGAATGAGCGCCACGATGATGATGAGTATCATGTCGCGCACGGAGTCCTGAAAATCCTGCGCCGTACCCGTAAGACTGCCGGACACGGAGGCGGGCAGAAGCTCGCCGGCCACTCTTTCCACGTCCGCCATGGCTTCGCCCATGGCGTAGCCGCCGGCCACGTTGAAGGATACGCTCACGGCCGGGAACTGTCCTCTGTGGTTCACGGAAAGCGGACCTGCCTCGAACTGACGGGTAACCAGCGTTTCCAGCGGTACGAGCTTGCCCCTGCTGGAGCGCAGATAGATGGAGTCGAGCACGCTTGCGCTGTCCTGAAGATCGGGCAGCACTTCCATTTTCACAGTGTAGTCGCTCACGTCCGTGTAGATTGTGGAGATTTCACGGGTACCGAAGGCGGAGTAAAGAGCGTTTTCAATCTGCGAGAGCGTCACGCCCAGCATGGTGGCCTTGTCCCTGTCCACGATGAGGCGGATGGATGGGTTCATGAGCTGAAGATCGGAGCCCACGTCGCGCACGCTCTTCACGCTGTGCAGAGCGTTTTCCACATCGCGGGCGGCCTCGTAAAGTTCCGCGGTGTTGCTGCCCACCAGCGTGTAGTTGTAGATGCCGGTGCTGCTGCCGCCTGCGCCCTGCATGTTGGCGTTGCGCAGGGAAACCATGAGCGTCGGGTTGTTGTCCGCGCCGGGCCTTGAAGAGGTG
>CASFUJ010000291.1 GCA_949297645.1 uncultured Desulfovibrionaceae bacterium | reverse complement strand
GTGCGCGAGGCAACCTTCTGGAACACGGGCGCGGCGATGGCGCCGCCGTAGCCCGTGGTGGTGGGCTCGTCGAGCATGACGTAGATGACGTAGCGCGGTTCGTTGGCGGGCACGATGCCGCCGAAGGAGGCCAGGCGCTTGTGGCTGTAGCCGCGGCCGGACTTGTCCGCCTTCTGGGCCGTGCCCGTCTTGCCGGCCACGCGCAGGCCGGGAATGCGCGCGCGGGAGCCCGTGCCGTTGCCGTCCACGGTCTCCTCCATCATCTTCAGCACGGTGCGCGTGGTTCTTTTGGAGAATATGCGCTGTCCGGCGGCCCCGGTGCTTTTGCCCGGTTCGTCCATGACGAGGCTGAGGGGCCGGAACTCCCCGCCGTCGGCCAGAATGGTGTAGGCCTGAAGCATCTGTATGCCGGTGACGGAAAGGCTCTGTCCGAAGGATGTGGACATGAGGTCGAGTTCGCTCCAGTCCCTCGGCGCGCGTAGTATGCCCCGGCTTTCGTGTATGCCTATGCCGGTGCGCTGGCCGAAGCCCAGTCTGTCGAGATAGGAGTGGAACTTCTGCGCCCCGAGCATGAGTCCTATCTTGGCCATGCCGATGTTGCTGGAATGGGAGATGATTTCCGTGGTCGTGAGTTCGCCGTAGGCATGGGTGTCGTCGCGTATGGGGGCGTAGCGGGTGCGCCACACGCCGTTCTCGCAGAAAATCTTGGTTTCGGGGGTGACGAGCTTCTCTTCCAGCGCGGCGGCCATGAGCAGCGGCTTGAAGGTGGAGCCGGGTTCGAGGCCGTCGCCCGCAAGTCGGTTGCGGTAGATGGCGGAACTCGCCTCACGGTAGTTGTTGGGATTGAAGAAGGGGTACTGCGCCCAGGCGAGGATTTCTCCGGTCGCCACCTCTGATACCAGCACGCCGCCCCAGCGCGCGCCGGAAGAGCGCACCGCGTCGGCGAGCACGTCCTCGGCGATGAACTGCACCTGCACGTCGATGGTGAGGGTGATGTCCTCCCCGCGCTGGTCCGCGGCCGTTTCTTCCTGATTCAGAATCTTTTCCGCGGCGTTTCTCGAGACGCGGCTCTTCACGCTGGTGCCGCGGAGTCTGTCGTCATAGGCGAGCTCCACGCCTTCGAGACCGTGGCTGTCCACGCCCACGAAGCCGAGAAGCTGTCCGGCCAGATGGCGGTAGGGATAGACCCTCTCGAATTCGCGCGAAAGACCGATGCCCTGTATGCCTTCTTTCTGGATGGCGGTGGCCGTGGCGTCGTCAACCTTGCGTTCCAGCCAGATGAAGGCCCTGTTCTTGCGGAACACGGAGACAAGGTCGGCTTCGCTTCTGTGCAGCAGAGGGGCGAGACGCTTTGCCGCGTCGTTTATGTCTTCCATGACGCGGGGGTTGGCGTACACCGACTGACAGGCCACGCTGCGGGCCAGCACCCGGCCGTTCCTGTCGAGAATGCTGCCGCGCGCGCCCTCAATCACTTCGGTGTAGGTATGCTGCCGTTCCGCCATGTCGTTATAGACGGGGCCGAGCAGCACCTGCACTTCGAAGGCGCGCATCCACAGAAGCAGCCAGCACACCACGAAAAGGGCGGCTGCATAGTGAAAACGCTGCCCGATGAGCCAGCTCCAGCGTGCGCGTATGCGCGAGAACAGCCCTTTGCCTTGAGGGGCAGAGGGCTGACCTGTGGGGAGGCGGCGGTTGACGCGCCGCCGTCCCGGCATGCGGGACGGCTGGGAAGAACTGTTCGGGCGCATGGACTGTTATTTTCCTGTGGATTTGAGGCGGCGTATCTGACCGGGGTCGGCCATGCTCATGCCGAGCTGTTCGGCGGTCTTGCCGAGAACGTAGGGGGAAAGGAGGCTGTCACGCTCCACTTCCAGCTTGGCCACATGGGCTCTTGCGGAAGCGGTCTGACGCTGCATCTTCTGAATGGTATAGGCGGTGTCGCTTCTGTCTATGCTCAGCCAGGTGAGGGCCACGCCCATGATGAGGCTGAACAGGATGGAGACGATGAGCATGAGGAACCAGCCCCCGGAACCAAGTGTTGCAGTGTGCGAATTCATGACAGCTCCTTGTCGGCCGGCGGCAGTTTTTCCACAACGCGAAGTTTTGCGCTGCCGGCTCTCGGGTTTAACACAAGTTCGTCCCTCCCCGGGACGATGGGTTTCTTCGTGAGGAGCGAAACTTCCGCATGGTGGTTGCAGACGCAGCGCGGCAGGTGCGGCGGACACAGACAGTCCGTGCTCCACTGCCGGAAGCGCTGTTTCACGATGCGGTCTTCCAGAGAATGGAAGGTGATGACGGCCAGTCTTCCGCCTGCGGCAAGGCGGGGGAGAATGGCGTCGAGGAAACGTTCAAGTTGTCCGAGTTCGTCGTTCACCACCATGCGGATGGCCTGGAAGGTGCGCGTGGCGGGGTGATTGCGTGCCGTTTCCCTCCATTTGGCGGGATAGGCGCGCCACACGATGTCGGCAAGCTGCCCCGTGGTCTCGATGGGCGCCTTCTGACGCGCCTCCACGACGGCGCGGGCGATGCGCGCGGCCTGCGGGTCTTCCCCGTAGGTCTCGATGATGCGGCGAAGCGTGTTCACGTCCGCCATGTTCACCACGGTGCGGGCCGATTCGGCCCAGGGCTCCCTTCCGGCGCGGGAGAGACTGCCCATGTCCATGCGCATGTCGAGGGGCGCGTCGCCGTGCAGCGAGAAACCGCGTTCGGTCACGTCGAGCTGAAGAGAGGAGACGCCGATGTCGAGCA
>CASFUJ010000290.1 GCA_949297645.1 uncultured Desulfovibrionaceae bacterium | reverse complement strand
GTTCCATGTACGACGCTTCGGGCATGCCGGGCATCTTTCTTCTGGCTGCGGCCCTTCTCGTCGGCGCAACGATGCTTGCCGCGATAAGTTTTTCGCTCCATGCCCGCAGTACGGGCAGAGCGCTCTGAAGCCCTGCCGGAAGCGGTATTTTTTCACCGATACGAAAACACAACAGAACTGCCGAACCGACATGGATACGGAAAAGCGACGAGACCGACTGCCCGGACCTGCAAAAAAGTGCTTTTCCTGCCTCGGGAGTCCTGCTGAAAGAAGCCTTTTTGCCGCTCTTGCCGGACATGCCCGGGAAAAAAATGCACCGGACACGATTTCCATGACGCAATCTTCCGACAGAGCAACAGACAAGCCGCGCCGCAACAGCCTCTTTCCTTCAGACAACCTTTGCGCCCAAAGCCTCAGGCAAATGCGGCAGAATCAGGCAAGAATTGGAGCGAACCGGCTCTATAACTCCAGCATTTCCGGCGTTACCCTTCCATCATCACATGCTTCTCACCGTCTTCCTTCTTCAGGAAGACATACATCAGGGCGGAACGCTCCGCCCCGCACCTGCAACACGGGACAGACCTGTCCGGGGAGTATTTCATGAACACCATTACCGACCTTTTTCCCCGCGGTGACGCCAACACGGCCTACGCCAGATACTTCACGGGCCAGAGCTGGCTCAGCATGCTTTCCACGGAAGGCGTCGCCATCGGCAACGTGACCTTCGAGCCCGGCTGCCGCAACCACTGGCATATTCATCACGCCGCAAAAAACGGCGGGCAGATACTGCTGTGCACGGCCGGCCGTGGCTGGTATCAGGCATGGGGAAGCCCTGCAAGGGAACTGCATCCCGGCGACGTGGTCATCATTCCCGCCGGGGTGAAACACTGGCACGGCGCAGCCAGAGACAGCTGGTTCGCCCATCTGGCCGTAGAAGTGCCGGGAGAAAACGCTTCCAGCGAATGGCTGGAAGCGGTGGACGAGGACACCTACAACCTTCTTCCCTGACAGCCTGCCTCATCCCGCAGCCCGCCCGGCGCCTCACCGTACCGGTGCGGGCTTTTCTTTTAACCGTTTTCACCCCGCCTTATCCCCGTCAGGCGCTCCCTTCCTTCTGAACAACCACGTTTCCGTCCGGCTCCTTTTCCTGCCTCAACGTCAAAAACTCCGCGTGCATGAACATGTCCCTGCCTCTCCGTCCGCCCCCTCCTTCCTGTTGCAGCATTCAGACGAGGGCAGGGACAATAAAACTCCCGGCGAGGCACAACCATCAATTTTTTCCCGAAACGGCAGCAACCGCAACGCATTGCGGAAAGTGCTTCAGAAAATTCCACCTTACTGTTTTTTCAAGCCTTGACATTTTTGAAAGGGGCTAATATAAGGATTTCCAGATATAGAGTTATATCAAAGGCAGGCATGATATGGGATACTTCCTCGAACTTCTTGACGAGCGCATGTGCAGAGGTGAGACATCAGTCGCACCCGTCTCCCTTCATGCCTGAGAGTTGAAGGCAAGGAGCCCGTGCGACAAGCGCGGGCTTTTTCATTTTTGTTCACCGGCCCTTCCGGCGCAGAGGCGCAACCATGCGTCAGCACGGCTCCGGCAGGCACAACAGTCAGACAGGAACGGCGTCAGCCGCAAACAAGGATATCGCATGAGCAAGCATATCGAGACCACCTGCGTACAGGGCGGATACACGCCCGGCAACGGCGAACCCAGGCAGATACCCATCATCCAGAGCACCACGTTCAAGTACAACACCAGCGAAGATATGGGAAAGCTGTTCGACCTTGAGGCCAGCGGCTATTTCTATACCCGCCTCCAGAACCCCACCAACGACTATGTGGCCGCCAAGATAGCCGAGCTTGAAGGCGGAACCGCCGCCATGCTCACCTCTTCCGGACAGGCTGCCTCGTTCTTCAGCGTGTTCAACCTTGCCGGCGCAGGCGATCACGTCATTTCCTCCTCCACCATTTACGGCGGCACCTACAATCTCTTTGCCGTCACCATGAAACGCATGGGCATCGAGTTCACCTTCGTGTCGCCCGACTGCTCCGACGAGGAACTGGAAGCCGCCTTCCGGCCCAACACCAAGGCCGTCTTCGGGGAAACCATCGCCAACCCCGCGCTCGCAGTACTCGACATCGAGCGCTTCGCCAAGGCCGCCCATGCCCACGGCGTACCGCTCATCATCGACAACACCTTTGCCACGCCCGTGAACTGCCGTCCCTTTGAATGGGGCGCCGACATCGTGGTACACTCCACCACCAAGTACATGGACGGCCACGGCACCGCGGTCGGCGGCTGCATCGTGGATTCCGGCAAGTTCGACTGGATGGCCCACGCCGACAAGTTCCCCGGACTCTGCACGCCCGATGAAAGCTATCACGGCATCACCTACGCCACCAAGTTCGGCAATGCCGGAGCCTATATCACCAAGGCCACGGCGCAGCTCATGCGCGACTTCGGCTCCATCCAGTCTCCGCAGAACGCCTTTCTGCTGAACGTCGGTCTGGAGAGCCTGCACCTGCGCATGGCCCGTCACTGCGAAAACGGTCTGGCCGTGGCGAAGTTCCTCAGTCAGCACGAGCTGGTGGACTGGGTGCGCTATCCCGAACTTCCCGGCGACAAGTACTATGAACTCGCGAAGAAGTACCTTCCCAACGGCTCCTGCGGCGTGGTGAGCTTCGGCGTGAAGGGCGGACGCAAGGCTGCCGAGAACTTCATGAAGCATCTGCGTCTTGCGGCCATCG
>CASFUJ010000289.1 GCA_949297645.1 uncultured Desulfovibrionaceae bacterium | reverse complement strand
AAATGCTGTTCGGCCTGACCTTCAAGTGCAACGGAGAAACCGCTCAGATACGCATTACGGAAGACATGCAGCTGCAGTTCCGGATAACGGAAAACGGCGAGTGGCAGGCGTGGAAGCGGGCGGATGTTGAACGTGCGGCGGACGGCAGTCTTGCCGAGGCCGTCATGGAAAGTGTGACGGCGAAGCAGGCGCAGAAGCTGCGTACCCCCATGAAGATTACCTTTGAAGGGGATGCGGCCGGGAGCGTGACGTTTGACGGTTCCGCAAATGTTGCCTGTTCCCTTTCCATGAATGCGGATGTCGTGAGCCGTGCCGTGGATGCAGCCATGAGCGAACACGTCCGCCGGTATCACGGGAGCGTCTCATGAGTCTTGTTTTCGTTCCTGTTTTTGCAGGTGAAATACCCCGCACGGCGAAGCGGCTTCTGGAAAACCAGTATGCCACGCTGGCGATGAACTGTTCGCTGGAGCGCGGCAGTCTGTGTGCCCTGCGCGGACCGTCGAAGCGTCAGGCTCTGAGCGAGGTTCCCGGAACAGTATTCAAGCATGATGATGACGGCTGGCTTGTATGGCCGGGCCGTGTGAGCGTGGTGAAAAGCGCGGTTCTTGATGTTGAGGGGGAAAAGCCTCTCGGTCAGCTTCTCATGACGGGGGAACGCGATTATCCCACCATGTACCTTGCCGGTGGTGATGTGTACCGGCTGGGAATTCCCCGTCCGGCGTCCGCCCCGCTTGTCAATGTCAGCTCTACAGCGGCCCTTGAAGAGGTCACTGTCGAGGGATGGGCGGCCTTTGAGGAAAGTGGAACTCCCGGAAGGTATGGCTCCGAAGGTGTGGATATCGAAGTTGAGCCGGGCGTAGAAGTAACGCCGTTTGCCGATACCGGTGGCGGGGAGGAGGAAGAGGGCGATGAAGAGCCGGACATTCAGCGCAGCACGTCCTATTGCTACACCGTGGTACAGCAGCTGGCGGACGGTGTGATTGCCTACGAGTCGGCGCCCTCTCCCCCTTCGGACATCGTGGATGTCGTGGACGGAGGAGGCGTGACGCTTTCCGGTTTTGCCATCCCGGAGCTCGAGGGACTGCACATCACGCACATACGCATTTACCGGACAGTGAGCGGCAGCGAAACGAGTGATTTCCGTTTTCTTGCAGAACTGACCTTGGAAGAGCTGGAAGTGGCGGGCGGCGTATATATGGATACCATGCACGACAAGGACGTGTCTTCCGAAGTGCTCCAGACCTCGACCTGGGACGCCATACCCGACAACGCCCGCGGACTCATCAAGACGGACAACGGCATCTATGCCTGCTTTCGGGGCAACGAGCTGCTGGTTTCGGAACCGTTCATTCCCTATGCCTATCCGCAGACGTACGCTCTGACCGTGGAAGATACGATTGTCGCGCTGGCACACACCGACAGCACCATAATCGTGCTCACCACGGGAAGACCCTACCTGGCACAGGGAGGCGTTCCGGAAAGCCTTACCCTTATTCATCTGCCCATCGAACAGGCCTGTGTTTCCGCCGATTCCGTGGCGTCCATGGCCGGCGGCGTGATTTATGCCAGCCCGGACGGGCTGATGCTCATGACGAGCTCGGAACAGACGCTGATTACCGAGCAGACCATGACGCGCGAGCAGTGGGCCGCCATGGGGCCGGAGAACCTGATGGGTACGGTGCATGACGGCCGGTATGTGGGCTTTTTCCGTGGGACGAACAGGGGACTGATATTTCATATCGGCCGTGCGGACATTGTGAGGGTGGAGCTGCCCGACGCCTGGAAAGTGATTTGTCTGTATCATCACTCTGAAGACGACTGCATTTATCTGGGCGCGGAAACGCCGGAGGGCGCGGGAATATGGGAGTTTGAAGCCGGCGACGCGCTGCCGTACCGCTGGCGTTCCAAGGAGTTTTTTCTTTCCGCACTTACGGGCATGAGCGCCGCCAGAATATCCGGAGAGCAGCGTCCGGGATGTCCCGTGCGCATGGATGTGTACGGACCGGATGAGCAGCATTCCCGCGCAAGGCTCAGAGCAACGGGAGACAAGACCATGCGCATTCGGCCGACACGTTCTGAACGGGTGTGGTCGTTTGAGCTGTCCGGCACGGCCGATGTCTATGAAGTTCGCCTGGGCGGCAGTGTGGAGGAGGTGGAGTATGGCGGTTGACCGAGGTCTGCCTGCTGTTCCGCAGGGACTTCCCCGCGGCCTGACCGTGTACCTGCAGAGCCTGCATGCGTATCTGCTCAGGCTGGCCGGAAATATTCGCGGGGCTTCCGATACGCAGGCCGTCAGGCGTTCCGACCTTGCCGGATATTCCAGAAATCCGGCTCCGGCTGTGGATTCGGTGACGGCGGCCATGCTGAAGGACGGCTCCGTGACGGAAAAGAAACTTGCGGACGGGGCGGTGAGCGCCGGCAAGATAGCCGACGGCGTGATTGAAGGAAAGAAGCTCGTTCAGGGGGCGGTGGGAAGCAGAGAGCTGGCAGGCGGAGCCGTTGACGCCGATGCCGTACAGAAGGCGGCTGTGACGACGGAGAAACTTGAGGATGGCGCCGTAACTGAAAACAAGATTGCGGATAAAGCGTACGATCTTGAAGCGGAGGAATCTGTGTCGCCTAGAAAACCCGTGGATGCAAATTCTCTTAAAGAAGGCGACAGGGTGGTATGCGCTAATTCTGCTCCTTGCGGTGAGTGCTTTTATTGCAGAAGGGGCGAATTTGAATTGTGCGAAAATCTTGACTTATTAAACGG
>CASFUJ010000288.1 GCA_949297645.1 uncultured Desulfovibrionaceae bacterium | reverse complement strand
GACAACGCCACCGCGTACCGTGAGACGCTGAAGAAGAACTTCGTGGACTACGCGCAGTCCGTGGCCGCGGGCAAGACCAAGGCCCCCGCGCTGTTCATCGCGTATGCGGCGAACCCGCTCTACGCTCTTCCCGCCGACGCCGGCGTGAAGGAGACTCTCGCCGGGGCCGGCTTCTCCGTGGCCGTGGCGAGTTTCATGAGCGAGACCTGCGCGGCGTGCGACCTCGTGCTTCCCGCCGCTCTCGGAATGGAAGCCTTCGACGACGTGCAGACGCCCTACGGATCCGGCCGCATAACCTACGCGCTGGCGCGCCCCGTGGCCAGACCCTTCGAAGGCGCCCGCAGCGCGGGCGAGTTGTTCATCGCTCTGGCCGAGGAGCTGAAGCTCCCGCTGGGCGTGAAGGACATGCCCGAGCTTCTGTACAAGCACGCCTACGCGCTGGGCGCGCCTTTCCGCGCCATGCTTGAGGAAGGCAGCGTGTTCACCGCCTCCTTCGACGCTCCCGTCTCCCCGCTGTTCTACAACTGGGAAGCCATCCGTGCGGCGGCGGCCGCGAGAACGGCGGAAGGCGACCTTCAGGTGGCTCCCGTGGTGGTTCTCGGCATCGGCACGGCGCAGACGGCCATTCCGCCCTTTGCCACCAAGGTCATCACCGACTATCAGCTCAAGGGCAAATACAGCGTGGCGCAGATGAACTCCGCCACGGCCGCGAAGCTCAAGGTCAATGCCGGCGACCGTGTCAGGCTGGTCGCCGGGAACAATGTGGAAATCACCGTGGTTGCCGCCATTTTCGAAGGCATCCTGCCCGATACCGTCTCGCTGGTGGCCGGACTCGGCCATACCGCGTTCGACGAATTCAGCAAGGGCAAGGGCGCGAATGTTCTGGCGCTGACCAGCGTTTGCAGAGAACCCGGCACCGGCCTGCCGGTCTGGGGCCTTGCGGGCGTAAAGGCCGCAAAGGCATAGGGGGGTTCTGATGTCTTCTGAAGTCAAGGAATTCAAGATAAAGTGGGGCATGGTCATCGACATCGACAAATGCACGGGCTGCGGCGCGTGCATGGTGGCCTGCCAGGCGGAAAACAACGTGGCCCCCGCGGTGGACGGCAGCAACAAGCTGCGTTCCCTCAACTGGCTGACCGTGTTCCGTCTCTCCAACGGCAAGCCCTTCCCCGACCATGAAGTGGCCTATCTGCCCCGGCCCTGCATGCAGTGCGGCAAGCCCTCCTGCGTGGCGGTGTGTCCCGTCATTGCCACGGACAAGCGCGAGGAAGGCGGCATCGTCAGCCAGATTCCTCCCCGCTGCATCGGCTGCCGGTACTGCATGGCCTCGTGTCCTTACCATGCCCGCTACTTCAACTGGTACGACCCGAAGTGGCCGGGCGATCTGGCCCAGGCCCTCACGCCGGACGTGTCCACGCGCATGCGCGGCGTGGTGGAGAAGTGCTCCTTCTGCCATCACCGCTTCATGAAGGCGCAGGAAGCGGCCGTGGCCGCCGGACGCGACCCCATGGATCTGCCCGACGGCGCGTACATCACCGCCTGCACCGAGGCCTGCCCCAACGGGGCCATCACCTTCGGCGACCTGAACAACCCGGCCCACAAGGTGCACGAGCTCATCAAGAGCCCCTACGCCTTCCGTCTGCTGGAACGCCTCGGCACCGACCCGCAGGTGTACTATCTCAGTAGACGCGAATGGGTGCGCCGCGAAGGCGACAACTATCTCGAACATGAAAAGACCGGCGAAGCCAGAAAGCAGGGGTAGGTTATGGATTACAGCAAACCTGTTGATGCGGAGCTTTTCCCGGAAGGGTGCGAGCGCTGCTCTCTGACAAAGTTCACGGGATGGATGTCCGTTCTGGGCGTCGTCTTCCTCTGGGGCCTGTATGCGGCCGTGAGGGTTCTGGGCTTCGGCCTCGGCGAAACCGGCATGGACGACTACTTCGGCTTCGGCCTGTGGATCACCTTCGACCTTGCGGTCATCGCTCTGGGCGCGGGCGCGTTCTTCACCGGCGCGCTGCGTTACATTCTCAACATCGACGAGCTCAAGAACATCGTGAACCTCGCGGCGGTCATAGGCTTTCTGTGCT
Source organism: uncultured Desulfovibrionaceae bacterium (assembly GCA_949297645.1). Classification (GTDB taxonomy): domain Bacteria; phylum Desulfobacterota; class Desulfovibrionia; order Desulfovibrionales; family Desulfovibrionaceae; genus Mailhella. Next base: position 671 of record CASFUJ010000288.1, on the reverse strand, counting down.
ACACCGGCGCCATGATGATTCTGGTGCTCGACATCGGCCAGCCCATCCGCTGCTGGTTCGGCTACTGGTATCCCAACGTGCATTCCATGCTCACGGAAGTCATTTTCTGCATCACCTGCTACTGCATCGTGCTCATTCTCGAGTTCGTGCCGCTGGTGCTGGAGAACCGTCAGCTCATGAAGCGTCCCTTCATCCACGCGCTGGCGCATAACTTCCATGTGTACATGCCCATTTTCGCGGGCATAGGCGCATTCCTCTCTACCTTCCATCAGGGCTCCCTCGGCGGCATGTACGGCGTGCTCTTCGGCCGTCCCTACCTGTTCCGCGAAGGCTTCTTCATCTGGCCCTGGACGTTCTTCCTGTTCGTGCTCTCCGCCGTGGCCTCCGGCCCCATGTTCACCGTGCTCGTGTGCACGCTCATGGAAAAGATGTCCGGCCGCAAGCTGGTGAGCTGGAACGTGAAGCAGCTCATGGGCAAGGTGGGCGGCACCATGCTCATCGTCTATACGGTGTTCAAGTGCCTCGACAGCTGGTACTGGGCCACCGACCTGCTCTCCACGCAGGGCCTGACCTTCGATGAAATGTTCCACGGCTGGATTTACGGCAAGTGGCTGTTCTGGATGGAACACGCCTTCCTCATCATCCCCATGGTCGTGCTGCTCATCAAGCCC
>CASFUJ010000287.1 GCA_949297645.1 uncultured Desulfovibrionaceae bacterium | reverse complement strand
GACTTCATGAGCCAGGTGGAATCCCACCTCATCTCCCAGCAGTATGAAGGCCTCATGAGCAAAGCCAGAAAGGGATAAGCATGAAAAAGTTTCGGGGCATTTTTATCAAGAATGAGCATGAGATCGAACTCATGCGCGTGGCCAACGGTATGACGGCGACCATTCTTGACGAACTGGTGGCCAACGTGCGTCCCGGCGTTCCCACCATATTTTTCGACGAGCTGGCCCGCAAGATGTGCCGCGAGATGGGCGTCGTGCCCAACTTCCTCAACTACTGCGGCTATCCTTATGCGCTGTGCTGCTCCGTCAACGAAACCATTATTCACGGCTTTCCTTCCAAGGACATTATTCTTAAGGAAGGCGACATCGTCAGTTTCGACATGGGCGTGAATTACAAGGGTTTCAATGGGGACTCCGCCCGCACCGCGTTCTGCGGTGAGGTGTCGGAAGAAGCCAGGCATCTTTCCGATGTGACGAAGCGCTGTCTCGAACTCGGAATCGCCGCGGCTCGTCCCGGCAACAATCTCTATGCGATTTCGGCGGCGGTGCAGCGTCATGCCGAAATGGAAGGGCTCCATGTAATCCGTGATTTCGTCGGGCATGGCATAGGCGCCAGCCTTCACGAAAAGCCGGAAGTGCCGAACTTCGTGCCACGCGGCGGCATGGAAAACGGCGTTCCGGGCGGAGTTCCGCTGAAACCCGGTATGGTTTTGGCCATCGAGCCCATGTTGGCAATCGGCACCCATGAGGTGGAAATCATGCCCGACGGCTGGACGACGAAGATCAAGGATCGGAGTCTGTCGGCCCACTGGGAACACACTGTAGCCATCAGGCCGGACGGTGCTGAGATACTCAGCGTGGCCTCCAACTACAGACCGTGATTTTCGCGTCGTGAAACACTGTCCTTGACAGGGTGATGAGAACAAGATAAGAGAGACGGTTCCAGGCGATTTTCTTTTCGCCTTAATCGTTTATCGAAAAGCAACTAGCGGAGTGAGCGATGAAAGTCAGGCCGTCCGTCAAAAAAATCTGCCCTAAGTGCAAGGTTATCCGGCGCAAGGGTGTTTTGAGAGTGATCTGCGAAAACCCCCGGCATAAACAGCGCCAGGGCTAACCTTGCAGGAGTCTTAACGTGGCCAGAATTGCAGGCATTGAACTGCCCCGTGGTAAAAGAGCGGATATCGCACTTACCTATATTTATGGCATCGGCCGGGCTACTGCCCTTGAAATCCTTGCTGCTTCCGGCGTCGACTGGAACCGCAGCATCGACGATCTGAGCGCCGATGAAGTGAACGAAGTCCGTAAGGAAATCGAAACGAACCACAAGGTGGAGGGCGACCTTCGCCGTGAAGTGGCTTCGAATATCAAGCGTCTGATGGATATCGGCTGCTACCGTGGCCTGCGGCACCGCCGTGGTCTGCCCGTCCATGGTCAGCGTACTCACACGAACGCTCGTACCCGCAAGGGTCCGCGTCGTGGCAATGTGGGTAAAAAGAAGTAGGAAGCTGTATCTGATGCAGCCATACTTCGGCTGATCGAGACACCATAGCTCCAAGGAAGTGCAAGATGGCAAGAGCCAAACGTGCAGTCAAAAAGAAGGAAAAGAAGAACATTCCGCTGGGCGTCGCCCACATCGCGGCTTCTTTCAATAATACTATTGTTACCTTCACCGATACCCGCGGCAACACCGTGAGCTGGTCTTCTGCCGGTCAGAGCGGCTTCAAGGGTTCCCGCAAGTCCACTCCCTTTGCTGCTCAGGTTGCGGCCGAAAACGCCGCCCGCCGCGCTCAGGAAAACGGCATGCGTACCGTTGGCGTGTATGTGAAGGGACCGGGCGCCGGTCGTGAATCCGCTCTGCGTGCTATCAACGCCGCCGGATTCAAGGTCGCGTTCATCCGTGATGTTACGCCCATTCCCCACAACGGTTGCCGTCCCCCCAAGCGGCGCCGCGTCTAACGCATTGAAGGCAAGGAGAACTAGCCTTGGCAAAATATAATGACGCCAAATGCCGGCTCTGCCGTCGTGAAGGCACCAAGCTGTTTCTGAAGGGCGACCGTTGCTTCACTGACAAGTGCGCTCAGGACCGCCGCCCCTATGCTCCCGGCCAGCATGGCCGTGCCCGCAAGAAGCTCAGTGAATATGCTGTGCAGCTGCGTGAAAAGATGAAGGTCCGTCGTATTTACGGCGTGCTGGAAAAGCAGTTCCACGGTTATTTTGAAGACGCCGAAATGGCCAAGGGTGTGACCGGCGCCAATCTGCTCGTCATCCTCGAACGCCGTCTCGACAACGTGGTCTATCGCATGGGCTTCGCCAACTCCCGCAGCCAGGCCCGTCAGCTTGTCCGCCACGGCATTTTCACCCTCAACGGCCACAAGGTGACCATTCCGTCCCTTCAGGTCCGCGTGGGCGATGAAATCGCCGTTCCGGAAAAGAACCGCAACATCCCCGTCATCGCCGCCGCTCAGGACGTCATCGCCCGCCGCGGCTGCCCTGCCTGGGTGGAAGTTGACGGCGCGTCCTTCAAGGGCGTGATCAAGGCCCTTCCTCAGCGCGACGATATTCAGACTCCCATCGAAGAATCCCTTATCGTCGAACTTTACTCGAAATAAGCAGGAACCCCCATGCTCAGCAAACAAGCCAACAGGCTCATCAACGCCCGCAACTGGGCGGTGCTTGTCAAGCCCGAACAGATCGTCCGCGAGAACGACCCTGCCGATACCATGTACGGCAAGTTCGTGTGCGAACCTCTGGAACGCGGCTATGGCACCACCATC
>CASFUJ010000286.1 GCA_949297645.1 uncultured Desulfovibrionaceae bacterium | reverse complement strand
GTTCGGGCCTCTCCGATGTTGCGGAAACGATGCCCCTCCGCAAACATGTCACGGAAATAATCGCTGAGAGCGGGAATGTTCGGGGCGTCCAGCGTGCCGTAGTTGCGGTTTTCGGTTGGGACTGATATGTTGGAGCTATCTTCCCCGGAGTGTGATAAGGAAAATGACTGCTTATCACCATGAATGAGGTCAGAGGTTCGCAAACCAGCCGCAGCTCCGGTGGATAGCGAATTATCTTTCTCAGGCTTGCTGAAGGAAGTGGTTTCAGCAACGTAAGTCTGACCAGCGGGAGAGACTTGGTCGGAACCTTGAGAAAGTTCTTCCCCGCCTCCCAAGTCTTCCGGGGGAGTCTTCTTGGAAGCGTAAGTCTGGTCAAAGTCCGTCGTCCGGCCAGAGCTTGAAGGCTTTTCCCCGTCCGGGCGCAATGAAGGAATGTGCTGTTCGTTGTCGAAAGCGACTACAGGTCTATCGTCCGGCTGCTGTCCAGACGGGGATTTCTTGACCTTTAAATGTTCAGAGAGTAAACTTCTATAAAAGTCGGAAGCGTTTCTAAAGGGCCGGTCTGCATCCGATGTTACCCTACGAACGCTTTCCGGCTTTTCTATTTCTTCCTGTGTAAAGACTTCATGAACATAGAAGCGATTGGGCATACCAGTCGCTTTTCGTGTTCTGACGAACACGATCTTCTCATCGCTTCCGATCTGTACTTTTCCCGCAAAGTAATAATTATCAATGGGTTTGCCTTTATTGTCAGGAAAAGTTCCAAGATATTCTCCCTTTTCCAGTACGGGGACAATCGCTTGTATTGCATCCAGTTTATTCTGATACATACTATGACTCAGACTATCCTGAATGGCGTTGGCATCAACTTCCACAGGTCCTATTTTTGTCTTTACCGGACCGGAAATATGATTTTGAATCCATAACATTGCCGCTTCAATGGCGGTTCTGTTTTTGCTTTTCCGTATAACATTGGAAGGTACGCGAACGATAATCCCGTTGCCGGTAGTATCCATATTCCCGGCCGGGACGTTGACTTCGGAAGAAGCGGAAGATAGACGAGAAGACGCACCGCTTTGGCCCGAGACATGCGCAAGGGGTTCTTCGGAATGAGAAGACTGCGCCTTCTCCCGCAGCGGCGCTTTTTCTTCAACCTTTGCTTGAGGTTTTCCCAGCTCTCGCAGCAGCGGCCGTGCTTTCCTTTCCGCCTGTGCGTACTGCTCATACAACCCGGTGTCGAACAAATACTGATGCGCGGAATCCCAGTCAGCCTGGGTTATGTTCTTCGGATTTTCGAGAGCCTGACGGAATGAATTTGCGGCAAGACGATTTCCGCGGGCCTGCGCTTCTGCAAGAGCGTTTTCAAACAGCCACTTGTTAAGAACTCGGGTCTGGTTCTCAACCTTCTTGAGATGCCGGTACCTGGGAATATCCGTCGTCGTTCTGCCGGATACCGTACGAACCTTTTTCCCTTCGGAAAACGTCTTGAAATCCGAAGGGACTATGACGTCGATATCGGAGCTTTCCGGCGTTGAAGACCCCCTCTCTTTCTGCACCAGGCCCGCAGACTCACTCAGCTCCATGGCATCGGGCCCACGAAGTTTCGCGGCAATACCGCTCTGTTCCATGGCTGCCCGGCCACGGCCTGCTTTTTCCACGCCGTCCCATTCCGCATTCTGTCGCGGAACCGGGCGATGGATGTCGGGCAAGGTCAGCCCCTGAGGTATCCCGGCCCCTGGAACTGTACCGGAAGAGCCCGCCGCCTGAACAGCAGAAGGCATGAAAGACGAAATGTTCATGGCACCGGGTACAAACGAACTGTGCCCGATAGGCATGAACGCCCCCATGAGTCCCGAAACGGCAGACGGTGCAGCCGGTCCGCTTCCCGGAGGAACATGCGTCGTGGAAACATCAGGACGCCCCTGCGGAGAGGGAAGGGCCGGACGTCTTCCTGCTCCCAGAAGCCCCTGGGCTGGCAGTTCCCGCCACTCCACATCTATGGCGTCATCTTGCGGCATGACTTCATGCGAAGAACTACCGCCGCCCAGAAGATCTATCGCACCGCCCTCTGAGAAACCCCGCGGCGTCAACGTGTGCGCCGACAGATTCGCTTCCATGTCGGATGCCGGAGTATCCGCAGGCTTTATCAGCGCATTTCTCTGACTGAACATGGAGTCGGCCACGCGTCCCATGCCGAACAAATTTGCCTGAGCTCCGACGGGCCCTCTCCGCACTGCCGCCGATTCGGTGCCGTTTCCGCTCATCATGCGTTGCCACGCATCGAAAGAAAAACTGCCGGATCCCAGCGACGCCCCGCCCTGTTCGCTCGGTTCGTGACCTTCCTGTACTCTCGTCTCTTCCTGGGAGACTTCCGTTTCTGGAGCAGTAATGGCAGTTTCTGCCTGCGTGTCTTGCACCTCAGCCCTGTTTCTGCGAAGGCGTCTGAGCGCAGCGCTTCCCCCCATGCCGGCAAGTCCCATGAGCCCGGACTGCACAAGCGTCGCGGGAGCTACTTCCTCCACGGTATCCAGCAGCGTCGGCATCTCGTCCCGCAAGCCGGCCGCGTACTCTTCCCCGCTCTGGTATCGTCCGGTCACCACTTCCGAAGGGACTTCCTGCAGCCCCTCCAGTCCAAGACGCATGAGCCCGCGCCCCAGACGGTTTGTTACCCCCGTCCTGTTGATGATTCCCGTTCCCAGTCTGCCCATGATGCCGCCGAACAGGGCATTGCTGATGGCCTCGGGAATGGCTTCGGCATAGCCGTCGTGAGCCAGGTCGGCGAG
>CASFUJ010000285.1 GCA_949297645.1 uncultured Desulfovibrionaceae bacterium | reverse complement strand
GCAATCTGTTCATGAGAAAGATAAAAAAGTTCCTTCATGGCATCCTCCCTATGCCGACAATAAGAACTTTTTACCCTTTTGGCAATTAATGAGTCCTGAACCTAAGCAAAAAGAGCTGCCCCCCCCCCGCACCGTCCGGCAGAAGACTCCGTTCTTTCCGGTACTCAGCCGTGGGGCCACATCAGGCGCCGACATGAACATTTGCTTGCTGTGCTCTGCTCTGCTCTGCTTTTCCGCCTCAAAAAAGGACGGAACATGGCAGACCGCCGGAAGCACTCCGGCTTTCCGGAAAGCTGTCTTTCCGGATTCATGAACGTACGGGAGAAGGAGCTACGCAATCCTCCCTTCCCAGATAACACCCCATGCGGTCCTTCGTATGTCCATGCAGCAGAGAATCCCGACAGCATGGGAGACGCTCCACGTTCTTCGAAGGAGCCACGGCTCCTTCATGGGCAACAGGCGATTCGAGGTATCATACGGAGTCAATCTTCCCTGAGGCCCACGCGACTCCGGTATTTCATCAGGGCGTCATAAACGCCCATGCTCACGCGAAGACCGCCCTTTCCTCGACCGACGGCAATGTTCGGCTTGGCCAGCCCGTGATAATCCGAACCGCCGCTCAGCTGAAGATGATGTCTGGCGGCCAGTTCCACGCAGAGGCGTACGTCTTTGGCGTCATGTTCGCTGTGATAGGCTTCCAGGGCATCGAGTCCGAGGTCCTTCAGCCGGACGACAAGGTTCTCCAGTTCTTCCACGGGCGCGTGCAGAAGTCTGGGATGAGCCATGGAAACCAGCGCCCCGGCTCCCTTCAGCAGGGAAACGGCCCTTTCCGGACTCATGAGCGTGCGGGGGACATAGGCAAGCCCCTCCCGTCCCAGATAGCGCCGGAAGGCCTCCTTTCTGTCCTTCACCACGCCCATGCGGCAGAGAAGCTCGGCAAAATGCGGACGTCCCACGACCCGCCCGCCGGCCAGCGCCTCCGCATCCTTATAGGAAACAGGCAGTCCGAGTCCCTGCAGTTTTTCCGCAATGCGGATATTGCGCTCTCTTCTCAGGGCCTGCACCTCGGAAAGACCTTCCCGCAGACCTGCCGTTTTCTCCCGGTTTCGGGGAATCCACAATCCCAGAAAATGGGCTTCCCCCCACGGCGTCGCCGTGCTGATTTCACAGCCGCGGACAAAAACGAGACCGAAATTTCTTGCTTCTTCTTCCGCTTCATCAAGACCGTCAAGCGTATCGTGGTCGGTAAGCGCCAGCGCGCAAAGGCGCGCCGCCACAGCCCTGCGGACAAGTTCCCGCGGGCTGTCCGTACCATCGGATGCGGTGCTGTGGGTATGTAAATCAATAAGGGAAATGCTCATTTTCCGAAAATATCACGCTTTCTTCTTCTGTCAATCATGGCATTGACGGAATGCGCCGATGCGTTACGCTGTAAATACGCGACACTTTTTCAAGCCCCTATTCTCCGGCATACCACAGGCCTGACACGCAAGGGGCTTTGTCGGAATTCTCTTCGGGCTCTCCTGAATGCCCTGTGACAAAGGTGACTGCATGAACGACTTTTTTCTCGCCAACGGTTCGATATTCCGCCAGACATTCTACACTACGGCCATGGCCTACGACAGGCGGGAACAGGAACCCTTTCCTCCGGTGAACGTCTATGTATGCGACGGACGCGTGCTTGTTCAGGCGCTTCTTCCCGGACTTGATATGCATGATATCGGCATAGTGCTGGACGGAGAGGAGCTGCTTCTGGAAGGACGCATGCGGCGAGGCAAAGGCCGGTATGTACGCGAAGAGCGCTACAGCGGGCACTTCCGGCGACGAATTCCGCTGGGAGTACCCGTTCACTCTCAGGCACATGTGGAAATCAGGGACGGTATTCTGCAGATAGAATTAAAAAGAAAGGGATAAGACCATGCCCAAGCTCAATCCTTATCCGAAAGTACGCCCCGCCACCGATATCGTCGATACGGAAAACGGCGTACAGATACGGGCCAACATGCCCGGCGTCATGGAAAAAGACCTCTGCTTCTGCATGCAGGGCAATACGCTTCACATCTCGGCAAGTTCCCGCTGTCCTGTGCCCGAGGAAAGCAAGGATGTGCGTACGCTGGAATTCGGCAATGTGGAGTTTTTTCTCGACATCTCCATGGAAGGCATACTTTCCGCTCCGCCGCAGGCTTCGCTGGACAACGGCGTTCTTTCCGTACTTCTGCCGCATCGGACGGAAGGTGGAGGGCAGGTCACGCTTCTGTAGCCTCCGATATGGAGGGATTGCCCATGTCACCTGAAAAGGCCCCCGTCAGCAGGCGAAATTTCAGGCAGACCGCATGAAGGTACAGCGCATGGACGTCCTTCCCGTTGTTGCAGGGCGCCGGTCTTCCGCCCCGCGTCGTGAAACGGACCGCTTCTTTCCATCGTTCAGCAGACAGGCACGGAGGTCGGTGCGGCGTCGCCCCATGAACTTTTTCTTCCAGCCCCCGTCCGTTCCCCTGCAGAATTACGGACGGACTTACGAAAGGGAAGCTTTGTGCATACGGTGAACCGGTCATACCATCAGCTCTGCCCGACGAAACGCGTCTTGCCCGTCATGCTCTCCACCGTGAGCCTCAGGACGGCCAGCCGGGGCACGACTTCCTCATGGAAGTGATAGTTCTCCCCCTCCCTCACACCATAATGGTCCAGCATGGTCTGAAGGGCAGGAATCTTTTCCTCTTCTGAAACATACGTCATGATACCGGTTCCGCAGACGCTGTCGAACTCCATGGTGCATTCACAGGCTCCCACCTTCGGGCCTGTAG
>CASFUJ010000284.1 GCA_949297645.1 uncultured Desulfovibrionaceae bacterium | reverse complement strand
AATGAGAAGCATGATGTTGCCGATGCTGATCTTTTCAGCTGAGCAGCCGAATCCGAAGGACACAAAGAGCAGCGCAAGACAGCCGCCCGCAAACGACCAGAGCACCGCCGCCACGTTGGCCGGAAGCTGAAGTGCGCGGGACACCGAATCCATGCATCGCAGAAAGATACCGATGACAGCCGAGGCCGCGGCATCCGACCAGGAGCCGCCGAAAAACAACGTGAACGACGCCGAGACAAGCGCATGAATGGCCAGCATGAGCAAGGGGGAATACTGGGGCGTATTCGTGCGTATTTCCTCAAGCTCGTTTTCCACCACTTCGAAAAGCGGCATTTCCTCGCAGATGCGGCGCGAAAGCGCGTTCAGCCTGGAAAGCTTGAACAGATCGTACCTGGTGGAGGTGATGCGCCGGGTCTGCGTGACGGCGCCGAACATGGGAGAATACGCCGTAACCACAATGGCCGAGGTGATGGTGAACACGTCCACTTTTTCCGCGCCGTAGGCCAGACAGATGCGGCGGACGCTGTCCTCCACCCTGCTGACCTCCGCTCCGCTGATGAGCATCTCCTCACCGATGTTCAGAGCGTTGAACAGAAATTCCTGCGCATAGTCGAGGGAAGTGGAGTGTTGCAGCGCAACCTGCTCCGCCAGATAGTATCTCGCCATACTTAAACCGTCACTTCAAGAATTTTCCCGGAAGGCCGCATGCAGAAAGCTTTCGCCTCGTCCTTCCATGTGCCAAGAGCTATAAAAAACGCCGCCGACACTGTCAATGACCGTCGCTTCACGGTTTTCCGTCCGGTCTTCAGACTCCATGAACGCTCTGCCGGCAGAGCGTTGTTCCTCTGCAACCATCCGTCTTGCGTAAAAAGTCGTCGTGCGCGTCCGGGCATCTTCAAACGGAACAAGAACCTTCTCTCATGGCAAGCGCCGGGCCGGAAGCTTCTTCCCGTCGGCAGCTCTGCGACAACAGCCGAAAACTCCCGGTCTCTTCCCCTTAAAAGAACACAGGCGCACGCAGACGCGTATCCTCCGCCTTGTACGAACGACGGCTGTCGTACCGCCTCCATCCTCCGCACGAGCGGGCATGCCGCGGGAGCCCGCACGCAGACGCGTATCCTTCCTGCGCTCACGCGCGCTCCCGGCATTCAGGCAACTTTCGGAGCCTGTCATCATTTCCTAAAAAAGCGAGAAGCCCATACAGATGGACACGGGTACGCCGTGCATGCCTACAAGAACGCGCACGCAAAAGAGCATAACGGCTCCGCACGCGCCAAGCCGGCCATAGGCGAACGCGAGAGAGCAGCACGGCCGCGCCTGTTCTGATAAAAGCGGAACGAACGCGGGAGAGCGCGAGACGTTCAGCTCTTCTTTGCCGCGCTCCCGCTTCGCGCCCCACGGCACGGGGGCAGGCTATCACCGCAACGCCGCTCTCCTGCCGCTTCCATGCGTATGGAAAAAACGCCTCCTGTCCGCGCTCCTCATCCGTTCTCTTCCTCCCGCAGCGGCATCTCCCTCTCCGGTCCCGCAGGAGAAGCCGCTCGCGGCGCGACGCTTGCGCCTCTTACTTGTACCTGCGCTCCCTTCTCCTTCCGGAAGCAAAAAGAGAAAAAAACATGTCCGGACTACGCGGCTTGCAGAAAACCTGCGTTTTTTTTCGCCGCCCGCCTGAAGCCTTCCCATAAAAAAACGCCGTCCGGCACAGAAAAAGGCACCGGGCGACGCAGGGACGCTCTTCAACAGAAAAAAAAGAGCGCTCCCCGGAGGGAACGCCCTTTTTCATAAGACAAACGTCGTCTAGTTTGCAGCTTCGGCCGGAGCAGCGGGAGCGGCAGCTTCAGCAGCAGGCGCAGGTGCAGCGGCAGGCTGTTCGGCCGCAGGCGCGGCGGCTTCGGAAGCCGGAGCTTCAGCAGGCGCGGCGGTCGAGGCGGCGGGAGCCTGCTCGGCAGGGGCAGGGGCCGCGACTTCAGGCGCAGAGGCCGGAGCGGCGGGAGTCTGTTCAGCGGCAGGAGCCGGAGCCTCCGCAGGGGCGGCAACCGGAGCGGCGGGAACTTCTTCAAACTGGACATCAAGCACAGATTCCTGCGACGTGCGGGTAGAGCTGGTCATGATGTTGTACCCCAGAGAGGTGCAGATGAAGATGACGGCCAGAAAGGTGGTCAGCTTGGCAAGAACACCGCCGGCGCCGGCGCTGCCGAACACGGAACTGTTGCCGCCTCCGCCAAAGATAACGCCCATGCCCTCCCGGCCGGACTGCAGAAGAACCAGCACGACAAGGATGATGCATACGATAACATGAAGGGTCAGAATGGCTGTCTGCACGCGAAATGCTCCTTAACTAGGCATTAATTATCTGAGTAAAACTATCAGCCTTCAAAGAAGCACCTCCTACCAGCACACCGTCCACATTGTCAAGTGCAAGGATGCTTCCGGCGTTGGCGGGTTTCACGCTGCCGCCGTACAGCAGGGCCGTCTCATCGGCCTTGTCGCCCAGAATTTCGCGCATGAGTTCGCGGCAGATGGCGTGGGTTTCCACGATGTCCTCGGTGGTGGCCGTCTTGCCGGTGCCGATGGCCCATACCGGTTCGTAGGCGATGGCGAGATGTTCGGCAGGCGTTTCGGCAGGCACGTTCTTCAGGCCCAGCTTGAGCTGACGTTCCAGGACGTTGCGAAGCAGTCCGGATTCACGCTCTTCCAGCGTTTCGCCGATGCACAGCATGACGCGAAGCCCGTTGGCCAGGGCAAAAGCGGTCTTCTCACCCACAAGGGCATCGCTTTCGCCGAGGATATGACGGCGTTCGGAATGACC
>CASFUJ010000283.1 GCA_949297645.1 uncultured Desulfovibrionaceae bacterium | reverse complement strand
CCCCTTCATAAGTCTCCGCCGTCTAGCCCTACAACTCTCCCCGATCTTTTAGCGCTCCCTCTTTCCTGCGCCCCTTTCCGGAAGAGCTCACACAGCCGCGACGTACGGCAGGAAAAAACGACGTATCGTCATAACAGTCGCATATCCCTTCATTTTCCTGCGATAATATAAAAAAGCGTCGAAAACCCTGTCGGCGACGCTTTTGCCGGAATGCAAATCCCTTATTAATTGTTTTCCCGTGTTGACCTGCTGGACGGAGTTTCGTATTCTGGAGCAAAGAACTGTCATCCTCTAGCGATAAGGAGAACGTCCATATGCGGTACGTGTATCTGTTCCATGAAGGAAATGCACAGATGAAGAGCCTGCTTGGCGGCAAAGGCGCCAACCTGGCGGAAATGACGAACATCGGCCTGCCCGTTCCCTACGGCATGACCATTTCCACCGACGCCTGCCGTGACTACTACGCCAGCGGCAGCAAGCTGCCGGAAGGGCTGGTGGACGAAGTCATGGCCGCACTCGCCCGGGTTGAGGAGAAGGTGGGCAAGCGCTTCGGCGACGAAAACGATCCGCTGCTGCTCTCCGTACGTTCCGGCGCCGTGTTCTCCATGCCCGGCATGATGGACACCATCCTGAACCTCGGTCTGAACTCCGTCACCTTCCCCGCGCTGGCCAAGCTCACGAACAACAAGTGGTTCGCCTGCGACACCTACCGCCGCTTCATCCAGATGTTCTCCGACGTGGTGATGGAAATCTCCAAGGAGAAGTTCGAGCACATTCTTCAGGAACAGAAGGCCGCACAGGGCGTCAACCTCGACCAGGAACTGTCCGTGGAGTCGCTGGAAAACGTCATCGTCCGCAGTAAGGAGCTGTACCGGCAGGAAATCGGCAGGGACTTTCCGGAAGACGTGCACGAACAGCTGCTGCTCGCCATCGAGGCGGTGTTCCGTTCCTGGAACAACCATCGCGCCATCGTCTATCGCACCATCAACAAGATTGACCACAACCTCGGCACCGCGGTGAACATCCAGTCCATGGCCTTCGGCAACATGGGCAACGATTCGGGCAGCGGCGTGGCCTTCACGCGCAATCCCTCCACGGGCGAGAAGAAGCTGTACGGCGAATACCTGTTCAACGCGCAGGGCGAGGATGTGGTGGCCGGCGTGCGCACGCCGAAACCCATCGCCAAGCTGGCCGACGAAATGCCGGACATCTACAACCAGTTCAAGGACATTGCCGAAAAGCTGGAGAACCATTACCGCGACATGCAGGACATCGAGCTGACCATCGAACGCGGCAAGCTCTACATTCTCCAGACGAGAAACGGCAAGCGCACGGCGCAGGCCGCGCTGAAGATAGCCTGCGATATGGTGGAGGAAGGGCTCATCACCAAGAACGAGGCGCTGCTGCGCATCGACCCCGAGAATCTCGCCAACGTGCTGCATCGTCAGATTGACAGCTCCGCCACGCCGCATGTGCTGGCCACGGGCCTTGCCGCTTCTCCGGGCGCCGCCTTCGGCTCCGTGGTGTTCGACGCCAACGAGGCCGAACATCTCGGCCGCATGGGAGCGAAGGTCATTCTCGTGCGTGTGGAAACCACGCCGGACGACATCCACGGCATCGTGCAGGCTCAGGGCATACTCACGAGCCGCGGCGGCATGACCAGCCACGCCGCGGTGGTGACGCGCGGCATGGGCAAGCCCTGCGTGTGCGGCTGCGAGGCCGTGAGCGTGGACTACGGCCAGCAGTGCTTCACCGTGGGCGAGACCGTGGTGAAGAAGGGCGACCTCATCTCCATCGACGGCACCACCGGCCGCGTCATTCTGGGCGCCGTGCCCCTGAAGGACCCGGAACTCTCCCATGAATACCAGACCCTGCTGGGCTGGGCCGACGAAGTGCGCGACCTTCGGGTGCGCGCCAACGCCGACACGCCGGAAGACGCGGAAAAGTCCCGCCGCTTCGGCGCGGAGGGCATAGGCCTCACCCGTACAGAGCACATGTTCATGGCGCAGGAGCGCCTGCCCTATGTGCAGAACATGATTCTCGCCGAGACCACGGAAGAGCGCACCGCCGCTCTGCTGCCGCTGCAGATCATGCAGGAAAACGACTTCTACGGTATTCTGAAGGCCATGAACGGCCTGCCGGTGTGCATACGCCTGCTGGACCCGCCGCTGCACGAATTTCTGCCCAGCCTTGAAAAGCTGCTCGTGGAAACCACGGAACTGCGCGTGCGCGGCGACAACCCCGACCTTCTGGAAGAAAAGGAAAAGCTGCTGGCGCAGGTGGCCAAGCTGCACGAAGTCAACCCCATGCTCGGACACCGCGGCTGCCGCCTCGGCATCACCTACCCCGAAGTGTACGAGATGCAGATGTACGCCATCTTCAACGCGGCCTCCCGCCTCGCCCGCGACGGCTATACCCCGCTGCCGGAAATCGAGATTCCGCTCACCATCAGCCTTGCGGAAATGGCCATCCTCAAGGAACGCTGCGACCGCATCGCCAGGGAGTGCATGGAACTGCACAAGGTGGAATTCCCGTACATGTGCGGCAGCATGATTGAGTTGCCCCGCGCGGCGCTGCTCGCCGGAGAAATCGCGGAAGCGGCGGAGTTCTTCAGCTTCGGCACCAACGACCTCACGCAGACCTGCTTCGGCTTCAGCCGCGACGACGCGGAAGGCAAGTTCCTGCCCATCTACATCAACCAGCACATCATGAAGGACAACCCCTTCGCCGTGCTGGACCGCAAGGGCGTGGGCCGGCTCATGGAAATCGCCATCGAGGAAGGCCGCAAGACCAGGCCCGGACTCATGATCGGCATCT
>CASFUJ010000282.1 GCA_949297645.1 uncultured Desulfovibrionaceae bacterium | reverse complement strand
TCTGGGAATGATAGGCCTGGTGTTCCTGAACGCCGTCCTGCGTTACTGCTTCAACTCCGGCTATCCGCCGAGCGAAGAATGGGCGCGCTTCCTGTTCATCTACATCACGTTCTTCGGCGCCATCGAGGCCTTCTACCGCAAGAAGCACATCGCCGTGGAAATGGTGGTGGACATGCTTCAGGGCAATTGCCGTAAGACCATGAACGTCATCGCCATCCTGCTTTCCATCGCCGCGCTGCTCGTGCTTCTGCAGGGCGGTATTTCCTATGTGCTGATGACGCTCGACACCTACGCCATCGCCACCTACGTCAATATGGCCATCATCAACGCAACGCTGCCCATCATGGCAGCGGCGGCCATCGTGCTGCAGCTGCGTGATCTCATCGCCATTCTTCGTACCCCCGCGTCTGAATTCAAGAAGACCGAGGGTATCGATCTGTCCGAGCTTCAGCACTAAGGAGAGAGTATGGAACTGTTTCTTTTTCTGGGATCTCTCTTCGTCTTCCTGAGCTTCGGCATTCCGATTGCCATGGTGCTCGTGCTCTGCGCCATGGTGCTCATGTTCCACGCCGACATGTGGGACCCGATGACCATCGCCTCCTGCATGCTGGACGGCGCGAACAACTATCCCCTGATGGCTATCCCCTTCTTCGTATTCGCCGGTGAAATCATGGCCGCCGGCGGCCTGTCGAAACGCGTCGTGCAGTTCGCCCAGCTTCTCATCGGCGGCGTGCGCGGCGGCCTCGGCTATGCCGCCATCGTGGCCTCCGTCATCTTCGCCGGCCTCATGGGAAGCTCCGTGGGTGAAGCCGCCGCCCTCGGCGGTCTTCTGCTGCCCATGATGAAGCAGGTCGGCTACAAGCCCGGTCGCGCGGGCGCCATCATCTCCTCCGGCGCCATCCTCGGTCCCATCATCCCCCCGAGCACGAACTTCATCATCCTCGGCTCCTGCGTGAGCGGCCTGTCCATCACCAAGCTGTTCATGATAGGTCTCTTCCCCGGTATCCTCATCGGTCTGGCCCTGATGATCATGTGGTTCGTCATCGTTCGCATCGACGGCTACCATGAAACCATCAAGTTCACCCGTGAAGAGAAGAAGAAGATTCTCATCGACGCCACGCCTGCCTTCATGATGCCCGTGCTGCTGCTCGGCGGTATCCGTTTCGGCGTGTTCACGCCCACGGAAGGCGGCGCCTTCGCCGCCGTGTACGCCATCCTGGTGTGCCTCCTGTGGTACCGTGAAATCGGCATCAAGGACCTGCTGCGCGTAAGCGCCTCGTCCGCGCGTACCACCGCCGCCGTTATGATGATCGTGGCCACGGCCACCGCCATCGGCTACTTCATCACCCTGGCCGACATTCCCCAGCAGATTATCTCCCTGTTCTCGCCGTTCAAGGATTCCCCGATTATTCTGCTGCTGCTCATCAACGTGTTCCTGTTCCTCATCGGCATGGTCATGGACCTTACCCCCAACGTCCTTATCTTCGCGCCCGTGTTCTACCCGCTGATTCTGGACGCCGGTATTGATCCTTACCATTTCGGTCTCATCTTCATTCTGAACCTCGGCATCGGCGTCATCACGCCTCCCGTCGGTACGGTTCTCTATGTGGTGTGCGGTATCGGCAACCTCAAGCTGCCTGCCCTGGTCAAGAACCTGCTGCCCTTCCTGTTTGTGGAAGTCCTCATGCTCCTGCTGCTGACGGTCTTCCCCAAGCTGTCCATCATCCCCATGAACTGGCTCATCTGACGGCCTGACTCAGGGTAACATAAAAGGCTCCTTCCCCCGGAAGGGGCCTTTTTTGTCCCCATGAGACAGGCGCAGGGCCTTCCGGAAAGGCGGGAAAGCTTATGCGAAGGCGCACCTTCCGATTCCGTACGGCAGCAACCTTCTTCTGAAGTCCGTCCGACGGAGTCCCTCTGCGCTCTTGTTTCTGCGCCCCGGTTTCCGCCCCGCGGAAACCCTTCGCGTCCCTGATTCCATCCCGCGGCTCTCCGTGGGACAGCAAGAGACGGCGGGAAGCCGGAGGCACAAGGGCCTGCCCGGTCAGGCGCTGTGCGGTTGCCCGGACGAAGACGGCGGAAAGGGACGTTTGCTGTGCGGCAGGTGTTTTTTCGAGACGCGTTCAGCCATGGCGCAGGAACCGACCTGCGTTGCCTTGCCGCATCGTGACTCTGTGGGGGGAGCGACTGCACCCGCCCACGGTGGCCGAGGACCGGCCCGGCAGTGCCGAAGAGTTCCGGGAAAAAATGGCAAGATGTCGGAGGAGTGACTCAAAGGTCCGGTGCAGTATCGCCGTCCCGCCTCGATGTGCGGTCTTCATCGGTGGGGCATGGCGTTCTCCCGACGGAGCGTCCGCGGTTGACGGTACAGGGAGATATTCCCAAGGCTTCGCCTGCAACGGGAGACGCGGTGTCCCGGGGGCGTGTTCGGGCGGCAGGCTGCGGAAGAGAAGCGGTCTTCCGCCGTCAGGTCGAAGCGCGCGTGCAGGTCCTGCGTTCCGGGGCGGAACAGACGGGCTTTCGCGTCGGCAGGGCGGGGGAGGGAAAGGCGCGTCTTCGCCTATCTTCGTCAAGTTCGGCATGGCGGCAGGCGGTGTCCGGACCCGACGTCGGCACGATGTGAAGCGGGCGGTTGCCCGGGCGACGGTCAAAGAAAAAGCCCGCGCGGCGTCGGCAGGGCGGGCAGGAGGGAAAGGCGCGTCTTCGCCTATCTTCGTCAAGTTCGGCATGGCGGCAGGCGGTGTCCGGGCCCGACGTCGGCACGGTGTGAAGCGGGCGGTTGCCCGGACGACGGTCAAAGAAAAAGCCCGCGCGGCGTCG
>CASFUJ010000281.1 GCA_949297645.1 uncultured Desulfovibrionaceae bacterium | reverse complement strand
CGAAACCTATCTGTATGAGATTGGCGGACATGACCACGGAGCCATGGGCGAACCGGCCTACCACATCCTGCACCAGCATGTCAAGCGGATTTTGGAGAAATAAAGGAAACCCTCTCTTCAAGACAGTATGGACACTACCTACAGGTAGTTGGTCGATTACCTATAGGTAGTTGCCCAATTACTTATAGGTAGTTTCTTTTTTACCTATAAGGAGATGTGCCGTGTGCAAGCTTATTTCTGTATGGCGTAGCGCAGCCACACCACATCCTTGCCCACGCGCTCCACCGTTTTCAGTTGCAGGTGATAAGGTTCGGGCGATTGGCGGGTGATGCCGTCGAACACAGCCGTCTGCCCGCTGCGTCCGTCTATGCCCGGAGCCACCATGATGCTGACCTCGTCCACAAGTCCGGCCTCCAGGAAACCGCCGCAGATATGTCCGCCACCCACGATGGCAAGGCGTTGCACGCCGAACTGTTCGTTCAGTATCTCCAAGGCACGGTGCAAGTCGATGTGGTCTTTGCCCACGGCTATCCAGGAGATGCCTGCATCGCGCAAGGTGTCCAGATAGGCTTCGGACACTTGTTCGCTGACGATGCAGAGTATGGGATGCCCGTCTTCTTCGGCGGCTTGCCAGCGCAGCGTCCCCCGCGTGTCTACCACGATGGCATAGGTGTCCGCCGGAGCTACTTTATGGAATGCTTCCCGCCCGATGGGAGCCCCCTCCATCCGGGGAGCTTCCTCGCGGACAGCGGGCCACTCCAAAGCGGCGGTCTGCCGTCCCGACAATTGCGAACAAGGCTCCAGTTGTTCCAGGGCGACATAATACTCGTCTGCGCTCAGGTGCTCCAGCATCGAGCAGTCAATGCGACCATCTATCGAGGTCATCATGTGAACGATAATGTAGGGTTTCATATCCGATGTTCTTCATGCGGATTTCCGGCAGAGGCACGTCCACGGAGAGCTTGAGAAGCGGTACGCTCAGCGTCGCTTTGGCGTCACGGATGATGAGTTCGTCGATGATGACCTTCCTGCCGGATTTTTCGGTATCGGCCGCGGATGGCTTACCGGTCTTCGCTTCGCCGCTTCCGGCATAGGACTGAACGTTTTTGAGCAGCACGTCGAAGTTGCTGGTATCCCTGCTGAGTTCATAGACAAGTTCGGGCCTGTTGATTTCAATCAGAGGGATGACGATGGTGTCCGAAAAGGCAGTGGACGTGTCGATGGCGGCGACGATGCTCTGTACGCTGACGGCGTTTCCGCTGAAGCCTTCGGGATTGCCTATGGTGAAGCCGTTGAAGACGCCCGTACCGGAGAAGAGGGAAATGTCGGCCGTATCAAGATGCACGGCCGTCTGCGTGATGTTGGGACCTTCCGTATTGACGGCTTTCACCACGATGGAGCTGAGGGAGAAGAACAGAATCACGACGCCTGCGATGAGCAGGACAACGAGCGTCGCCAGAGCGATGAGCCATTTTTTCATGCTGGCCTCCATGAGAAAAAAGTGAGGCGGACGAGACGGTTCCTGAACATATGGTACGGGAAAGCGCAGGAGAAATCCATAGCTCTGCGCGAAAGAGGTATGAGAAAGATGTTTCGCAGAAACTGAGCAGGGGGCGTCCGACGTCGGCGAAGATAGCGACGTTGAAGCGGTCGCAAGTGCACAGCGCGGGCGGTCAGTGGGAGTACGGCAGAAGGAGCCAGGCCGTCAGCGCCTGTTCTTTTTCCGCCCAGCGGGTTTTGTAGGCCATGGCCGGAATGTCGCTCATGCCCATATCGTAACGGATGGCGTTTTCCTCGCACAGCCAGCCGAGCTGTTCCATCTGAAGCAGATCGCCTATGGAAAAGCTTTTCCAGGCGGCATCGTAGCTGAACTGCTGTCCCCGGTAATAGGGACCGGCCATGCCTCCGAAAATGAATCCGATGTCCGTGCCGTCATGTACGGCGAACATCACCCGTCCGCCGCGGTACAGGGCAAGGCGGCGTATCATGGCGTGGTAGAACTGGCGCGAGGGCGTTTCCGTCATGCCGCAGTGGCCTCTCCCTTTCCAGCTTTTTTCCTCCACGGCCAGCATGCGCGCGTAGACGGCGTCTGCTTCCTCCGGTGTGGAGGGAAGGAAACGCTCAAACAGGACGCCCCCGGCATCGGCCCGGCGGCGGGCCTTTTTCATCTTGGCGCGGAAGTTGGCCGAACGTCTGGAGAGATAGCCGTCCATGCCGCCTTCCAGAGATGCGCTGCGCTGCAGCAGCACAGGCTGGGGAAGAAAGCGGAAGAACGTCTCAAAACGTTTCTGAATGTTCACGAGCAGAGGCGCGTCCTTTTCCAGTCCGCTGATGAGAAAGGCCGGCGCCGTATTGCCGTACACGCGGGGCAGAAGGGCGCATGTCCAGGCGAACAGCTCCTCCGCATCCGGTCCGAGAAGAGGGCATCCGGAAAGCCAGTGCGATTCGAGGGGGACCAGGCAGGGCCTGCCGGAGGAGAGGGCCATTTCGGCAAAGGCAAGCACGTTGCCTTCTTCCACATGCAGGAGCAGACGGCGAGAGGGACTGAAGGCATCATGAAAGGCCATCTGCCACGCGGGAGTGCAGCAGAAGGGATCGGGCCTGCCGGAGCGGCTTGCGACCTCGTTCCACAGCCGGACCGCTTCCGGGTTCCAGTGCAGAGAGCCGTGAGACTGAATGCGAAGTTCCATGGATGCCACGTCGTTTCAGAAAAAAACCGACGCTCGTCACGTCCGGCGGGTCAACTTATATCCACCAGCAGGGGCGGGCATCCGTCGTCATCCGGCAGCGGCATCGTCTGAGAAGGAGCGGGCAGAGAAGAGA
>CASFUJ010000280.1 GCA_949297645.1 uncultured Desulfovibrionaceae bacterium | reverse complement strand
GTACAGGTGCTGGCCGCACAGGTCACGGGCGTGGCTCCGGTCATCGCTCCCATGGCGCTTGTATGCATCATTGCGGCGGGGGTCGGCTTTTTCGTAGCCGTGGCCATGGGACGCATCATCTTTCAGCTGCCGCTCAAGCTGCTGCTTTTTCTCTGTTACGCCCTCGTGTTTCTCTGTGCGTACTTCACCCCCGGGCTCTTTCTCGGCATCGGGTTCGATGCGGGCGGCGCCACCACCGGTCCCATGACGGTACCCTTCATCATGGCCCTCGGCGTGGGCGTGGCGGCGGTGCGCGGCGGCAGCCATGCCGGGGACGACAGCTTCGGCTTCGTCGGGCTGGCTTCTGTGGGCCCCATTCTCGCCGTTCTGATGCTGGGGCTCTTCGCGTCTCCCGCCATGCCGGAAAGCGCGTCCGCAGCTGCTGCGGCGCCGGAAGGACTGGTCGAACATTTTCTTCACCTGCTGCCGGAAGTCATCCACGAAGTTTCCATGGCTCTCGGGCCGCTGGCCGTGCTGTTCCTGCTGTTCCGGCTGTTTCTTATCCGCCTTTCCCGCAGGCAGACGCTGCGCATGGTCATGGGTCTCATCTATACCTTCCTCGGCGTCGTTCTGTTCTTCCTCGGCGTAAAGGGAGGCTTCATGCCCGCAGGCGACGCTCTCGGCGCTCTGCTCTCCGCTCCGGAAAACCGCTTTCTGCTCATCCCCGTGGCTCTTGTGCTCGGGGCCGTGGTAGTCTGCGCGGAACCCGCCGTATGGATTCTTACCGAACAGGTGCAGCAGGTTTCCGGCGGCGCCATCAGACGCGGCCTCATGCTGGCCGCCCTCTCCGCCGGCGTGTCCCTGGCCGTGGGCATCGCCATGTACCGCGTGACCACGGGCGCAAGTCTCTGGCTCTTCCTTGCACCGGGCTATATTCTCGCCATGCTGCTCATGCGTCTGTGCCCGCGCATGTTCACCGCCATCGCCTTCGACTCCGGCGGCGTGGCTTCCGGGCCCATGGCCTCCACCTTCATTCTGGCCTTCATGCTCGGCGTCTCCAAGGGCGTCGGGGGCAATCCCGCCGTGGACGCCTTCGGCTGCATCGCCATGATTGCCATGACGCCCCTCATCGCCATCCAGCTTCTGGGTATTGTTTTCAGCCGCAAGACGGGAGTTCGCTCATGAGTATCTCTTCCAGTGAAAGCGCGGGCAAACTGCTCGTCGCCGTCATAGAAAAACATAAATGCGATGAAGCCATGGCCGAAGCCAGAAAGGCCGGCGCCGTGGGCGGCACCGTGCTCATGGGCCGCGGCACCGCGCAGAGCAAATGGCTGCGTCTCCTCGGACTGGACGACGTGGAGAAGGAACTGCTCTACTGTCTGCTTCCCTCGCCCCTTGTACGCCCCGTCATGGACGCCCTGGTTCATGCGCCCTGTCTGGCCAGAACACGCGGACTGCTCTTCACCATCAACGTACTCGACGTGTTCCGCCACCACGTTTCGGCTCCTGCCGCCGTCTTTTCCCAGTCTCAGGAGGATCTCATGTCTGACAACAGCCAGGACACGCCCGGCTACGAACTTCTCTCCGTTATCGTCAACAACGGCAACGCCGACCAGGTCATGGACGCGGCCCGGCGTGCCGGGGCAACAGGCGGTACCGTCATCCACGCCCGCGGCACGGCAAGGCCCGACGACGCCACCTTCTTCGGCATCACCATCGTGCCGGAAAAGGAACTGGTCATGATTCTCAGTCCCCGAGCCGACAGCGCGCGCATCATGGACAGCATCCGGTCCGAATTCCGGGATGCCGAACCCGGATCCGGCATAGCCTTTCGCACCCCGGTGGAATCCTTCGAAATGCTGGGGCCGAAAAAAAACTGACGGCGTCCGTATGGCAGGCCATTCCTGCCATCTCCTTTTCATCCCCGCGGCATTCCGATTCCGCGGGGATGTCCTTTTTGGGGCAGGGACGAAAGGATTGGGTGCAGCTTCTGTTGACAGAAGCCCGTCGTCTTTTTAGTTAAGTAACTACTTAATTAAAATTCAGCATCCGCAGGAAAAGACATGGACCGCGCTCCCCTCTACCGTGCTCTGGCCGATGAAAACCGCCGCCGCATCATAATGCTGCTGCTTCGACACAACTGCTGCGTCTCCGCGCTGGCCCGGGCCCTCGACATCAGCGAAAGCGCTGTGTCGCAGCATCTCAGACTGCTCCGGCAGGCAGGTCTTCTCACCGGAGAAAGGCGCGGCCGCTTCATGCACTATGCCATCGACGGGGAAAAACTGCGCGCTCTGGCAAGGGATATCGAAGCTCTGGCCGACATACGGCCGGAAGCGGAAGGAGCCTGCGCCGAAAGCGTCCGACGCCTGTGCCACGGCGGCGCGGGAACCATCCGTCTGCCCATGGCCCCCCTGCCGGAAAAAAGGAGATAGCCCATGTCCACCGCGCTTCTTTACGCGTGCACGATTCTTCTGCTCGGTCTGTCCTTCTCACGGGACAGGGCAAAAACCGTGCTTGCCCTGAAAAAGGCATGGAAATCCTTTGAAGGAATACTTCCGCAGTTTCTCTCCATACTCGTTCTGGTGGGGCCTGCGGGGCCGACATCATGGCCGTGGCCGCGGCCGTCGGCTCCGTCACGCTCATTCCCGGCTTCATCGCCTTTCCTCTGGCGGCCTCTCTTCTCGCTTCCGGGGCGGGCTACGGGCAGATGGCCATGTTCCTCACCACGCTGATGATGGTCGGCATCGTCACGCTGCCTCTGGAAAGTACGTTTTTCGGCAAACGCCTTGCCGTGGAAAGGAATCTGCTGGCCTTCGTCTATGCCGTACTTTCTTCCGTCGTCATGGGGGTGCTTCTGTGATGGCCGCTCTTTGCAGACGTTACCGCGTCCTTCTGGTCCTTCTCTGCCTGAACGCCGTGCTCTTCGCCCTGGAGCCGGAAACAGGCAGGGCCTCCATGGAAATCACGCGGGCCAACCTTGTGGAAATGGCCTCCTTCCTGCCGCCCATCTTCGTGCTGCTCGGCCTTCTGGACGTATGGGTAGAGAGGGAAACCATGATGAAGTACATGGGCGACGGCTCCGGCGCGAAGGGCATGCTTCTGGCCTTCCTCCTGGGCTCGGCGGCGGCGGGCCCGCTGTACGCGGCCTTTCCTCTGGCCGGAGTCATGATGAAGAAAGGCGCGCGCATGCTCAACGTGTTCATCTTCATCGGCGCGTGGTCCACCACGAAGATTCCGCTCATCATGTTTGAAAGCGCCACCCTCGGCCCGCGCTTCATGCTCCTGCGCCTCGTCTTCAACATTGCGGGAATATTCATCATCGCTCACATTCTGGACAAAGCGGCCCGAAAACGCCCCGAAGAAATTCCCATGCGCTGACGCCGCCCCCTGCGGTCCGCCCCGGCCGGACGACGAGTCGGAAACTTCCATGCCGGAGATTTGACTCCCCCCTTCGCCCCGCCTATCATGGATAGACGGGCAGCCCTGCCCTCCCGGCCGGAAAAGCCATGAACCGCAACGGCAAGGAAAAGCCGACCATGACAGAAGCTCAGCCCCTGCAATGCGATACGCTCCTTTTTCCCAACGCGGTTTTTCCTTCGTTGAAGCCCCCTTCCCGCGGCAGGCTCGTCTATGTCATGGGCGCTTCCGGAGCGGGAAAGGACAGCCTGCTGGAAGAACTGCGCGCCGTCTGTCCAGACCTTCCTCTGGCCGTGGCCGTGCGCTACATCACCCGCCCGGCCACGGACGGGGCGGAAAAGCATATTCCCCTGAGCAGGAGCCGTTTCGAACGTCTTGCGGCACAGGATTTCTTTGCCCTGCACTGGTCACGTCACGGAAGCCTCTACGGCATTTCCGCTTCTTCCGCCGCCGTGCTGGAACAGGGCTTTTCCCTGCTCGTCAACGGCTCCCGCGCGGCCTTTCCGCAGGCCCTGCGGCGTTTTCCATGCCTTCTGCCCGTGCTCGTCAGCGCCCCTGCCTCCGTTCTCCGCGAAAGACTTCTGAGGCGCGGCCGCGAATCGGAACAGGAGCTGGAAACACGCATGAAAAACGCGGATATGTCCATCCCCGGGGAAGAACACGTCGCGGACTGGATACGCATCGACAACTCCTCTTCTCTGCATGATGCCGCGCTCCTGCTGGCAAAGGACCTTCGAAAGCGCCTTCACCTTTCCTGACTCCTCCGCCTGCCCCGCCTTTCCAGACGCATTGCTCAACGACTGGACGCCGAAGTCCCCCTCCCGCCTTCCTTTCGCACGAGAACGCTGTCTTTTTCTCATGCCCGCTTGACAAAACGCGGGCGCTTTGTCTATTTCAAAAATAAGTTTTCGAGTCGGTCCGGCTAAAGCCCTGCGCCATGCCGCTCCGACCTGAGTCTCTGCTCACAGGGTGGCTCTGGAAACGGAACCGCCTCCCGTAAATGCCCCTGCGGCATGGAAAGAAAACGCTGCGCTTGAACCATGCATGAATACTGCCCGTATTCATGGTTCTGGTGTTTTCCTCTGTGAGCAACACCGGAAACGCGCGTATGCGCGGCATGGAGAATCGCATGAAAAGATTTCCTCTCCTCTTCTGTGTTGCGGCGGCCCTGGCCCTGACCTTCCCTGTTTCCGCACTGGCCGAAAAGGCCCTGCACGTCTATTGCGGCGCGGGCATGACAAAGCCCTTCGGCGAAATAGCCTCGGCGTTCACCCAAAAGACGAACATCCCCATGGAAGTGACCTACGCCAACGCCGGGCAGATTCAGTCGCAAATCAATACCGCGCAGGAAGGCGATTTCTTCATCGCCGGAGCGGTGGAAGAGCTGAAGCCCGTGGAAAAATATGTGACGGCCAGGCGCGACCTCGTCAAGCACATCCCCGTGCTGGCCGTGGCCAAAGGAAACCCCAAAAAGATTTCCGGCGTCAGGGACCTCGGACGCAGTGACCTTCGCGTGGTGCTCGGCGACGCCAAGGCCACGCCCATAGGCAAAATCGCGGACAAGGCCATTGCCGACGCCGGACTCACGGGCAAGGTCAACGTCGTCAGCCGCGGCGTGACCGCTCCTTCCATCTTCAACGCCCTGAACGTGGGAGAATGCGACGCCATCATCGTGTGGAAGGAAAACGTGACGCCCGCCATGGACATTCTGGCCGACCCCGCCATGGACGCCTATGTGAAAACCATTCCCGCAGCCACGCTTTCCGTGTCCACCAACCCCGAAGGTCAGAAAAGCCTGCTGGAATTTCTGGGTTCCGACGCGGCGAAGGACATCTGGAAAAAGCACGGCTATGTGGTGCTGAACTGATGCGCCGGGGCGCCCTCCGGAGACGCCTTTTCCGAACATCCTTTCACAGGCGCTCCGCCCCTGTCCTGACTTCGGGCGGAGCGCCACGGTCGCGCCATGAAACGGAAGATATCGCTCTTTGACGGCGCAA
>CASFUJ010000279.1 GCA_949297645.1 uncultured Desulfovibrionaceae bacterium | reverse complement strand
ATATCATGCTCGATAAGAGAACGAGCAAAGAATATACGGATCCGTTCAGTCCGAAGCAGGGAAAGCTCCTTTAGGAGCAGGTTACGAGTCAAATTGCATGGGGGCTTGAACCGTTGAAAAAAGAACGGGGCGCCGACCTGAGGAGTTCAAGCCGGCGCCCTTAAGGCGCGAGTAAGTAACAAGCCCTTACAGGGCTGAACAAGCCACCCGTTTTACGGGTGGTCCTGACTTTTCCGGAAGGCCCGGAGCGTATCCTGTTTCCGTTGCGGGTCTTTCTGCTTTTTCGGGAGTATTGCGTGCAATGTTCTTTCCTGTCGGAAAGCGCGGGGGAACCGCACGCCCTGGAAACAACGGCGCGGGGCATCAGTCTCCCGCGCCGTGTCGTTTTTTCGGGGGGGGGTGCAGCGGGGGCGACGTATTTTTTCTGGACCGGAATATTTGGGTAAAGCATCGTTCTGCGGGAGTTGCGGCAGAATCAGGCAAGTCATGGAGAGAATCGTATCTGGGCTTTTGCGCAGTTTTCCTTCATCATGAAACCAATGAGAAAAGCCGTTGCCGAGCTGGCAGGAGGCATCGCCGGGAATAGTGTCGGAGATGGCGATGCACGTTGTTCTCTTTCCGGCAGACGGCGGCGGGAAAAGGTACTTCCGTACGACAAGGGAGAAAACCATGAGCATGTCCAGAAGAGTGTTTCTCAAAGGCGGAGCCGCCGCTGCCGGAGCCTTTGCGGCAGGTCTCGTGCTGCCTGAGAGCGGCCGGGCGGAGCGGCAGAAGGCCAGGGTTTACGTCACGAACGAGCTCACCGGCGAGGCTCTGCGCAGGATGTACGCCCTGGTGTGCGGGAACCTGACGGGGCGGGTGGCCATCAAGCTGCATACGGGAGAACCCGGAGGCCCGAACATTCTGCCCCGCGACTGGGTGAAGGAGCTTCAGGCCATCATACCGCAGAGCAGCATCGTGGAGTGCAACGTTCTTTACCCGAGCCCGAGGCGTACCACGGAAGGTCACAGAGAAGTGTTGAAACGCAACGGCTGGACGTTCTGTCCCGTGGACATCATGGATGAAGACGGCGACGTCATGCTTCCCGTGACGGGCGGCCGTCATCTGAAGGAACTGGCGGTGGGAGCACATCTTCTGAACTATGACTCCATGCTGGTGCTGACGCATTTCAAGGGGCATACCCTCGGCGGATTCGGAGGTTCGCTCAAGAATATTTCCATAGGTTGCGCTTCCGGTACCACGGGCAAGCAGCAGCTGCATCAGGTGACGGCGGACGGCGTCTGGCCGGGAGGTGCGCCGTTCATGGAACGTATGGTGGAGGGCGGCAAGGCCATAGTGGAACATTTTCACGGGCGCATGGCGTACATCAACGTGCTTCGCAACATGTCGGTGAGCTGCGACTGCGAGGGCGTCCACGCCGCCCCTGTGACGCTGCCGGACCTCGGCATACTCGCGTCCACGGATATTCTGGCCATCGACAGGGCTTCCGTGGATATGATTTATGCGCTGCCGGAAGACGTGCGTGCTCCCATGGTGGAGCGCATGGAAAGCCGGGAAGGACTGCGCCAGCTTTCCTGTATGGAGGAAATGGGACTCGGCTCCGGCGAGTACGAGCTTATCCGGGTATAGGAACAAGTGGAATAAACTGTCCGTATAATGATAATATACTGATATTATTTAATAAAAAATATCAATCTGCATTGGCGCCTGCGCGTTTTTCCACGACGATGACGGTATGCCCTCAGCGTGTCCTCTGAAAAGGGCGTAAGGACATGCGGTCATGACGTTTGTCGCAGGCGGCGTTTTTACTTTCGGGAGTTCCGAGAAGGGCGTCGCCTGCCATTATGGTCGGAAAGAGGAAGAGGGACGCGTCATGTTGCCTTCCATTTTGGGAGAACGACTGTTTGGCCATGTGTTTCCTTTTTTCCTCTTGAGCACTTTCACCGGCGGGGAGGCCGTCTGGGGAGCTGAAGGGAAGAACCGGATGAAAACCGATGTCCGGGAGCTGAAACATGCCCATGAACTGTGGATGTGCGCTGTCCGGCTTCAGGAAGGAGGAGATAAAGGTAGAGCCAAGACTGCTATCTGACCATCAGCGCCGTCAGAAAATAGGAAACGGAGGAGAAAAACGGCAAGGAACGTTTCCTTCGCCGTGAACGTTGTGTCGGGCGGTGCAGTCGCAGCTTTTATGTGGGTAAACGTCTCGAGATTGGTGAGGTAGCGCCAGCTTTGAGGACGGCGTGCTGAAGACTTCCTTCCCCGACGTCTCCGAATCCGGGAAGGATAAGCACAGGCTGGTGGCTGTCAGGTAGTCTGCAAGCTCATGGTTTTCCGCAGCCCGTGGGCATGGCACTGCTTTTGCCATGCTCACGGGCTTGCTGTTATACCGTGGTCCGCTCCTTTCTCCGTGAAAAGTTCCGAAGAAGGGACTTTTTGTTTTTAAACCTGTTCGTTACTTAAAATTAAAAAAAACTTAATGATGCTTCACATTTTTTTACATCGTTAAACATTGCCCCTCATTCTTTTTTTTAGGATATCATTAAAATTATTACAGGCGCATTGTCATGAAAAGACGATGCTGAAACGTGCGGCTGCCGCGGTTTTCCATCTGCGGAAGTCGTCGTATGGACGGCCGTGTCTGGACGTCTTTACCCGTATGTTTCTGTTCGTAGATGTCTGCACATCTGCAGGACCTCAATGTTCGGGGCCGCGTCGAGTGCCTCTGTATAACGACAGTTTTACTTTTGTATGGATATTGTATGCGCGAAGAGAAGAACGGCAGGCTGCTTCTGATTGACGACGATGAGGAATTTTGTCTTCTCGTCAAGGATTATAT
>CASFUJ010000278.1 GCA_949297645.1 uncultured Desulfovibrionaceae bacterium | reverse complement strand
ATGGCTTTGTTCAGCGATGGATGGAGCTTTCGGTATTTGTTGAAAGTCTCACGCGATAAGCAGAAATGCTTGCAGACCGAAGCTATCGTATGCCCTTTCTTAAGCATTGAAAGTACTTCAGTATGATTGTCCTGCAGGATTCGGAGTTTAGTGCAGCTGCCTTTCCTCCGGCCCAGCTGCACACCGTTTGCCTTCCTGACGGCAAGCGCCTCCTTTGTCCTCATGGAGATCAGATTGCGCTCTATCTCTGCCACCAGCCCGAATGCGAAGCACAGGACCTTGCTGTTGATGCTGTCATCGAAGGAGTAGCCTTCCTTGGTGGTGTAGAGTCTGATTTTTTTCTTAAGGCATTTCCCCATAATCTCCATGATGTCTGTGAGTGTGCGGCTCAGACGCGATATCTCTGTCACAATGAGGGTATCCCCGGGCTTGAGCCTGCGTAGGAGTGAGCCGAGCTTGCGTTCCTTTTCATTTTTCTTTCCGCTTACGGTCTCTGTGACCCACAGATCAACGGAGATACGCCTTGATTTTGCATAGCGAAGGATCTCTTCCTTCTGATTGTCAGGATTCTGTTTTTCGGTACTGACTCTGAGGTAAGCTGCTATCATATTAAATTATCAGTTTAAAAGTTTATTATATTTGCCGTAATAGCAGAGAACGGGATGAGTCCGCAACAATTTGAGAAAGGAGATAGAGTCCGTTTCATGGACTTCGGGGAAGAAGGCACGGTACTGGCTGTGTCCGGCGTAGGTATGCTCGAAATAGAGGTGGACGGTATGCAGATGACGGTGTCCTCCTCCGAGGTGGTCAGAGTAGGAGCCGGCAGCGTGTCCGAGGAGACGCATCTCTATGACGGGAACAATCGGTTCTCCTGCTTCAAGCAGCGCTCCGCTTCCCGGCATCAGAGCGTAAGAACCGGCAAAAAAGCTCAGCGGCAGGCCGGAAGGATGGAAGTGGATCTGCATATGGACAGGATAAGGGAGAAATATCCCGCGGCACGGAATATCCCCGATGAGGAGGCCTTGTACGTACAGCTTGACGTATTTGAGAAAAGCATGGCGGAGGCATTCCGGAAAGGTTTGTCCCCGTAGCGGCGGTCGCCGGCACCGCGCCCGTCCGTCGGACGCTCGCCGTATTTGCGGTCGGCGGCCTTGCGGTCGCCGTATTTATGCTCCCCGTACTTGCGCTCGCCGTATTTGCGCTCCTCCGAACGATGTTCTCCATAAGGGGTCTCGCCCGTTTGACGCTCGGAGTACCGGCCCTCGGAACGGGCTCCTCCGAAGCGGCCGAAGGCGGGTTTGTGCTCCCCGTAGGCGGGCTTGCCGCCATACGTCCGGCGGGGTTTCTCGCCGTAGGATGAGTCGTCCCGGGAATAGCGGTTTTTTTCGCCGTAGGAGGTGTTGTCGTCTTGGGAATAGCGGGGCTTCGCGCCGTAGGGATGCGACGCGCGGTCGCGTTCTTCGTCGTGCCGCGGCGTATCGAATGCGGGCCGGTTGTCGGCCGTGAAATGGGGGTTGTACGAGGCACGCCGGAACGGCTTGTGCTCGTGGTTTGCAGGCTCCGAATCGGCAGCGTCACGCTGCGAACGCGGACGACGCTCGACGCGCTCGGCCGTAGCCGTGACCATGCGAGCCCGCTTGTCGCGTCCGAAGCGGGAAAGCACGGCGGTCGAGTCGTTTTTGAAATCTTTCATGTTGTACTGATTGTATTATGTCGCGTACCGGATGCGGCGAAGTTCCGCCGGCTGCGGGCCTTCCTTTTTCGGGAGGCCGGAGCCGGGATGTTTCCCGGACCCGAAATGCGGGGCAAAGGTAATTCATTTTTCCGAATTGCAACGCCTTGCGCCGAAGAAAGTCCGAATTTGGCACGAATTCTCCCGGCGGAAGCATCCTTTCCGGAAAAGGAGGCCCGCAGCGGGGCGCACGAAGCTCCGCGCGCACCTTCTCCGACAGCCGCGGAACGCATCCGCACGGGCGCCCGAAGCGGAGAATCGGCCGGCGGGAGAACAACGGCACGGGAAAATGGCTATTTTTGCAGCGTGGATCGACCGCACGGGCCGCAGGCATCCTCCGCACGGACCGCCTCCGGGAAAGAGGGGAAGAGGGAAAGAGGCAAAGCGGCAAAACGGGAAAAACGGTCGGCCGAGACCAAAAACATGCGACGATGATGACGAAGGAGAACGACAGGGACTGCACGCCGAGGCCGGCACTGTGGAACAGCAACTACCTGAAGGTGTGGATCGCCAACTTCATGCTTTTTTTCGCGTTCTATCTGCTCACGCCGCTGCTGCCGCTCTTCCTGCGCGACACCTTCGCGGCCGACAAGGCGATGATCGGATTCGTGCTCTGCGGCTACACCCTCACGGCCCTTGCCGTGAGGCCCTTCAGCGGGTTTGTCGTCGACAGTTTCTCGCGCAAGAAGGTGCTGCTGATCTGCTACTTCTGCTTCGCGCTGCTCTTCGCGGGCTACTACGTCACCGGCTCGCTGCTCTTCTTCGCCGTGGTGCGCACGATGCACGGCGCGCCGTTCGGCGCCACGACCGTGGCCAGCAGCACGATGGCCATCGACGTGCTCGACCCCGCGCGCCGCTCCGAAGGGATCGGATACTACGGACTGAGCAACAACATCGCCATGGCGATAGGACCCTCGACGGGCCTCTACCTCTACCACACGGTGCACGACTTCAACCTGCTCTTCACCCTCTCGCTGGTCATCGCCTTCGCGGGGCTGGCCATCGACTCGACGATCAAATGCCGCGAGCGGCAGCCGATCCGCAAGGAGAGCAAGGTTTCGCTCGACCGCTTCATCCTGCTCAAGGGCTGGAGCGAGGGCCTCTGCATCGCGGCC
>CASFUJ010000277.1 GCA_949297645.1 uncultured Desulfovibrionaceae bacterium | reverse complement strand
CGCTGTTCAACGGCTTCTCTCCCAGGGCGTGGCTGAACGGCAGGCCGGAGCTTTTCATGCTCGTGTTCACCATGGGCGTGCTGCTGCTCGTGGAAAACTGCCGCATCCCCGTGGACGACCCCAACACCCATCTGGAACTCACCATGATTCACGAAGTCATGGTTCTCGACCACTCCGGCCCGAACATGGCCTTCGTGCTCTACGGCTCGGCCGTCAAGCTCTGGCTGTTCTCCGAGCTGCTCACGGGGCTCGTCATTCCGGCCATGCCCGTGTGGGCCCATACGCTTTGCTCGCTTTCCGGCGTCTTCCTCGTCGCGTGCGCGGTGGGCGTCATCGAATCCGTCATGGCGAGGCTCCGCATGCATGTGGTGCCCGCGCTCATGGGGCTGGCCGGTTCCGTGGCCGCCTTCGTTCTCATTCTGACTCTGGTGCGGTAAGCCTATGTCCTCGCTTTTCCCCTTCGTCATCCTTCTGCTGCTCGTCACCGACCTCATCATGCTCTGGTCGGGACGCATTCTCATGCTCATACGACTCTCCGCCGTGCAGGGCGTGCTGCTCGCCGCGCTGCTGCTCATGCCCGTGAACGGCGCCCTCGACGCCGAACACGTCTTTCTCGCCGCGGCCGTGTTCGCCCTCAAGGGCGTGGGCTTTCCCGTGTTTCTGCGCCATGTCTGCCACAAGCTCGGCATAGAGCCCATGGTACGCCCGCGCCTCGGCCGCATGTACCCCATGGCCGCCGGGCTTGCGGGCCTCGCCTTCTCCCTGTGGCTGGAAGGCCGTATTCCGGCCGTGACCGACCTCTTTCCCCCGCTGCTCTTCCCCGTGGCCCTCACCACGCTCTTCTGCGGCCTCATCCTCGTGGTGGGCTGCGCCAAGGCTCTCGCCCAGGTCACGGGCTATCTCGTGGTGGAAAACGGCATCTTCATCCTCGGTATTCCGCTCATGACCGAAGGCTCGGTCTGGTTCGAACTCAGCATCCTGCTCGACGTGTTCGCCGCCATCTTCGTCATGGCCATCGCCATCAACCACATCAGCAGCGCCTTCGACTCCATCGACGTGGCGCGCTTCCGCAATCTGAGGGACTGACATGACGCTCGCTCTGCTCCTTCTCGTCCCGCTTCTGGCCGGACTTCTCATGTTCGTCCCCGGTTCGTGGCCCCGCCGCGGCCTGCTGGTCGCCGCCGCGCTCTCGCATCTTGCCTGCGCCTCTCTCACCCTGCGCGCCCTGCTCGCGGGGGAAAAACCCGTCGCCCTGTCCGGACTGCTTCAGCCGGACATGCTCGGCGCGGTCTTTCTCATGCTCGCCAGCGTGCTCTTCACGGCCGCGGCCGTCTATGCCGTGGGCTATCTCAGGAAAGAGGACAAAAAGCATGTGAAGCGCGACATCCAGAAAGGCCAGCTCTTCACCAACGCCCCGGAAACGCGCTTTCTCTCCTGCCTGTGCTTCTTCGTGGCGGCCATGACCCTCGTCACCACCACGGCCAACCTCGGCGCGCTCTGGGTGGGCATCGAACTCACCACCCTTGCCAGCGCCCCGCTCATCTACTTCCACCGCCACCAGAGTTCCATGGAAGCCACCTGGAAATACCTCATGATATGCTCCGTGGGCATCGCTCTCGCGCTGCTCGGCAACATCCTCATGAGCGTGGCCTTCCACAACCCGGCCGTCGCCTCCCCCGAAGGCATGGACCAGCTCTCCGCCTTCATGGAAAAAGCCCGGAGCATCGAGGGTACGGACCGCGTGCTCTGGCTCAAGGCCGCCTTCATCTTCCTTCTCGTGGGCTACGGCACCAAGATGGGCCTCGCCCCGCTGCACACCTGGCTGCCCGACGCCCACAGTCAGGCGCCGTCCATGGTCTCGGGCATGCTCTCGGGCGCGCTGCTCAACTGCGCCCTGCTCGGCATCCTGCGCGGCCATCAGATCATGCGCGCCGCGGGCCTCAGCGACTTCAGCGGACAGCTTCTCGTCTTCTTCGGTCTGCTCTCCATGGTCACGGCCGCAGTATTCATCGTGGGTCAGGGGCACTACAAGCGTCTTCTGGCCTATTCCAGCGTGGAGCACATGGGCATCCTCGCCCTGGCCTTCGGCGTGGGCGGCAGCGCGCTCTTCGGCGGCATGCTGCACGCCGTGTGCCACTCTCTCACCAAATGCATGCTCTTTCTCGTGGCGGGCAACATCCTCACCCGCTACCACACGCTCTCAAGCTACGATGTGCGGGGCCTTCGTCAGGACATGCCCCTCTCCGGAGCCCTGTGGACCGCGGGCTTTCTCGCCATCGTGGGCTCGCCGCCCTTCGGCCTCTTCGTCAGTGAATTCACCATTCTGAAAGGCATCTTCGCCCATGCCGGCATCAGCGTGGCCCTCGTCTATCTCGCCGCGCTGGCCGTCATCTTCGTGGGCATGTCCATTCCCGTGCTGCGCATGGTGCAGGGCACCCCTCCCCGGGACGTGCCCATGGACTACCGTGAATCCCTGTTCAGCGTTCTTCCGCCCGCCGCGCTGTGCCTCATGGTGCTCGCTCTCGGCCTCGTCGTGCCGGACTGGCTTGAGGAAACGCTCAACCGCGCCGCCGCGCTTCTGGGGGCCTGATGTTCAATTACAGAGAATCCATAGCCTACAGCGATATTCCCGTGCTCTCCATGGATGAGATGAGCTCCTCCATCGTGGAGCGCTGCCGCCGGGGCTGGCGTCTGCTCGCCTTCTTCGGCCTGCCTGCGTCGGGCGGCGTTGAAGTCGTCTGCGTGCTTGCCGACGTCTCGTCAAGGCTCCTTGACGCCATGCGCGCCGTGCCCGGCAGAAGCTACGCATCCCTGACCCCGTACTGCCCGCAGGCCCACCTCTTCGAGCGG
>CASFUJ010000276.1 GCA_949297645.1 uncultured Desulfovibrionaceae bacterium | reverse complement strand
AGGGTGCCGCCCTTGTTGCTTGCTTCGTCGCGCACTTCCACGGAATGTTTGCGGAAGTCGTACCATTCCGTCATGAGGTAAATAACCTTTTCGTCGGTCAGCGGGTCGAATTCTTCGGAATTGGCCTTGGCAAGTCCGGCCACATGGCGGGCGAATTCGATGACGGCGCACTGCAAGCCGAGGCAGATGCCGAAGAAGGGAATCTTGTTTTCACGGGCGTAGCGGATGGCTTCAATTTTGCCTTCCACACCGCGATAGCCGAAGCCGCCGGGCACCAGAATACCGTCGCAGCCCTTGAAGGTCGCGGCCGCGTTTTCGGCAGTGACTTCCTCGGAATTGACGTACTTCAGATTGACGGACACATGGTTGGCCACGCCTGCGTGCACGAGGGCCTCGTGCAGGCTCTTGTAGGCTTCCTTGAGGTCCACATACTTGCCTACGATGGCGATGGTCACCTTGTTCTTGGCGGCTTCCTCGAAGTCGCTCATGAGCTTGTGCCAGCCGGAGAGGTCGGCGTTGCGCGCGGGCAGGCGCAGCATGATGGCCACTTTCTGGTCGAAGCCTTCCTCATAGAACTTGAGCGGCACGCCATAGACGTTCTTCACGTCCACGGAGGTGAACACCGCGTCCTCGTCCACGTTGCAGAACAGGGCGATTTTCTTCTTGAGTTCGGAAGGAATGGTCTGCTCGCAGCGGCAGAGAATGATGTCGGGCTGAATGCCGATGGAGAGCAGTTCCTTCACGCTGTGCTGTGTGGGCTTGGTCTTGTATTCGCCGGCGGCGTGCAGATAGGGCACGAGGGTGAGGTGGATGTTCAGGCAGTTGTTGCGGCCGATGTCGGAGCGGAGCTGACGGATGGCTTCGAGGAAGGGCAGACCTTCGATGTCGCCTACGGTGCCGCCGATTTCGATGATGGCCACGTCGGGAGCGTTGTCGCCTTCGGTGAGGCTCAGGATGGTGCGCTTGATTTCATCGGTGATGTGGGGAATCACCTGTACGGTGCCGCCGAGGTAGTCGCCGCGGCGCTCCTTGTTGATGACGTTGTAGTAGATGCGGCCCGAGGTGGTGTTGTTGTTCTGGGAGAGAGAGACGTCGAGATAGCGCTCGTAGTGACCGAGGTCGAGGTCGGTTTCCGCACCGTCGTCGGTCACATAGACTTCGCCGTGCTGGAAGGGGTTCATGGTGCCGGGGTCAACATTGATGTAGGGGTCGAGCTTCTGGATGGTCACGGAGAGGCCGCGCGCTTTCAGCAGAGCGCCCAGCGAAGCCGAGGCCAGTCCTTTTCCGAGCGAGGAAAGCACGCCGCCGGTAACAAAAATGAACTTGGTTTTCATGAATCAGCCCTTCTATGAAAAAAGGATAGGAGAATTTAAATAAAAGAACATACCCTTCTGCCATATTTTCAGCAGAAAGGCATCCCGTTGACGCAGTACGTTCTTGTCCCTTATACTTGATAGCTTCCGGGAAAGAAAGCACTAAATCACGCCTTTAAAAAATTTTTCCGCGGCGCCGCGGCCATGAGCCTGCGCCGCCGTCCTTTGTTTAAAGGACCTTCCGGGGGCATCGTCTGCGCGACGAAAGGAGAAAAGGACGGGCGGAACAGGGGCGACGGCGTCCGCCGGACAAAGCATCAAGGCTGATTCTTTCCTTTTTCAGGTCCGGCGTCTTTTTTTCGCGGTGCGGAGCGCCCGTAACATACCCTTGTTCAGACGATTGTCTCTTTCCAGGCTTCCGCGCTTTTTTCTATTTTCCTGCGCACTCCGGCCCAGGTCTTTCCCGTCAGGAAGGAGCGCGGACATGCCTCCAGCATGCTCTCCAGCACGTCGAAGGTTACGGTGAAGGAAAGTTCATCGACCTTCATGAAGGGACGGCAGGAAGGGTCGGCTCCGCCGATGACGGCCTTTTTCAGACCTTTTCTCCTGTAATGCAGGGGCCAGGCGAAGATGTTGGCGCAGCCTGAGCCGAAGGGCATGGTTACGGCCTCATGGTCATCAAGGGCGAAACCGGCGAGCATGGAGAGTCCGGTGAGTGTTTCTCCCCGGCAGTGGAAGGATGCGAGCAGCGGAGCTTCTTCCCATCCGGAAAGGGGTTGTGCCACGCAGAAAGGCGCGGGCGCAGGCTGTATGTCGATGTCTTTCAGAAAGCGGCGCATGGAATCCGGGGAGGGAAGATAGCGTTCCCCCTCGCCGCCCTGCCAGCCTGTGGTGACGAAATGGACGATGCGCTCCGGCGCGGGCAGCTGATAGCCGAGATAGACCCAGCCGCCCATGCAGCTTCTGACCTCAGAGGAAAAATGTACGCAGACGTGCCTGCTCCGCGCCATGCGCAGATAGTTGATGATGCAGGCATGGCTGGTTCCGGGTGCGGGGGTGAGAGAATCTGCCGGGGCGTTCTCGGCGTAGGCTATGCCCAGCGGCTCCTCACAGCCGAGCAGGTCAAGCATGGTCTGAAGGCGCGTGTTGTCGAGCATGTCGGCCTCCCTGTGAAAGGTACGCGGAATGATACAGCGTACCGGACGGAAGAAGCGGCGTCAATGCGGTGCGGACATCCGTACATGCCGTTTTTCCTGCGCTGTGACGTACTTGTCGGCAGCGTTGAAGGGGCGACAAGGGAAAGAAACAGGAGTTGCTGCGCAGAAACGGCAAGGATGCCATCTCCTGCATGAGTTCGGCCGTTCCGGGCGGCGTGGAAGCGGACTTGTCGGATGGGAAAGAGCGTACCTGCCATGATGGAAGAAATACTCCGAACCACCTTTTTCCTGAGATATCGGCATGAACCATCCATGCCTTTTCCGTCCGGCTCTCAATAATAAAAAGTTTTGAAAGGGAGGATGGGGGCGCGGGGGAAGGAGGG
>CASFUJ010000275.1 GCA_949297645.1 uncultured Desulfovibrionaceae bacterium | reverse complement strand
AGGATGGTGTCGTTGTCCAGGATGAGCTGATTGCCCTGTACCCTGTAGGTAAAACTGAGTACGTTGTTGTTCGGAAGCTGTATCGTCAGCTTGCCTCCCGCCGCGGTATAGGTGCCGCAGGCACGGTTCGTGTTGTAGCTCACGCAGCAGGCATTGCCCTGAAACATCATGATGACCGTGTTCTGACCGTCGCTGGCCGCCCAGGTACCGGTCAAGTCAGCAGCACCATTGCTGCTTTGTGTCCCCGGCTGTGTTCCGGGTTGCGTGCCGGGCTGAGTCCCGGGCTGAGCGTCTGAAGTCTCATCTCCGAAGAAAGGCGGATATTCCGAGTTCCCGGCGCGCGGCAACGCCTTGAACTGTCCCATGGCGCGGGAGCCGACGTTCCCGTCCGCAATGACTCCCAGAGCCAGTTCCTCCAGTCCCGCAGACTTTTGCGGCGCTTTGTCTTCGGCCCAGACGCAGGGCGTCTGAATGCAGAAGACGAACAGCGCCATCAGAATGGAAAAAAGCCATATCCGTTTATTCATATGCCGTACCTCAGGTTAAAAATGACCAAACCGTGCATCATTGGTCTGTTCCGGGGCGCGTTCCGTGTTTGCCGCCGTGTGTCGCAGCAAGCGGAACGGTCCCGGAGAAAGGGAAACAGCCTGAAGGAAGGGACCGGCATGGTCCGGACCGGAGGCCGCACGCCATTCGTCCGCAATGGAGGTGACCGGCGAAGAGACGCCGCCCCTTCCCGCGTCAGCATGGAGGCCACGTCTTCCCCGGCCATGAGTGCCAGTCTGTCGCGCGGTCCACATGAAACGCCCATTTTTTTGCTGCTCTTCATGAAGTGGCTCCCTGTTTCGGATGGAGGCGTTGTGCAGCAAAGCTCTCACCGATTTGAGGCGTCATTTCCATGTTCGAAGCGTACCAAATTTTTCTTACACTACCCGGAAAAGAAATTATCTGACTGCCGTTCCTGAACGTCGAAAATCTCCTGAAAGCAGCGTGTGGGCACGATGGCATGTCGTTGCTGCATGACCGTGCCGCATGCGGAAGACGCCAACGAACGGTCGGTCTTCCGTGCGGAAAAGCCTTCTTCTCTTCCGCAGAAATCCGCCGAATTCACACTCCCGCAGTCCGGCATGCCCACAGGACTCGCCGGACTGCCTCGACAGGAGAGAATTTCAGACCGGGGCTACTGTCTTCTGAAAACAGCCGTGCCTCCCTGAGGGTAAGTTATGCTCAACATGTTGTTATTGACGGAGACGCGGTTGGTACCCTGCTGACCGGGAGTGGCGCCTGTAAGAATCGTATAATGCAGCTGATCCCCCTGCAGGACAAAGGTTCCCGTTTCCGCCACGGGATTATTGGCCATGGTGCAGCGATACTGATTACCGCTGAAGCAGAAGGTTATCATGACGGGCAGGTTGGTACTGACCCAGCAGCCTTCCAGTATGGTGCGCCCTCCCGATGGCGCAGGGGTACCCCAGGTATTGCCCTGAGGAGCGGAACTTCCTCCCCAGTTGCCGCCCTGAGGAGCGGAGGAGCCTCCCCAGTTGCCGCCAGAACCGCCGCCCTGTCGGTCGTAACGCTGGTTGTCGAGATAGATGGCCTGGGCGTCCACACGCAGCTGCTTGACATACGGCCCCATGCCGGAGGGCTGGAACTGCACCGCATTGCCCGAGACCTGGTAGGTACCGGACTCGATGACCTGTCCGCCGTGCAACACCTGATATTGCCCGCCCTGGAACATCAACGTGACGCCTCCGCCCGACCATGTGCCGTCGATGGAGGGACCGGCAGAGGGAGCGGCCGTGCCCCAGTTGCCTCCCTGCGGCGAGGGAGCGGGAGACTGCACCGGCGGAGTCTGCTGTCTGATGAGGATGGTGTCGCCATTGTCCAGAATGAGCTGATTGCCTTGTACCTTGTAGGCGCAACTGACCACTTTGCCGTTTTGAAGTTGTATCGTCAGTTTGCCCCCCGCAGCGGTATAGGTGCCGCAGGCTCGTTCCGTGTTGTAGCTCACGCAGCAGGCATTGCCCTGAAACATCATGATGACAGTGGTCTTACCGTCGCTGGCCGCCCACATGCCCTGCAACTCCGCCGCCCCATTGCCGGCTTGCGGCCCTGCTTGGGGCCCGGGTTGAGCTTGAGAAGACTCATCTCCAAAGAAGGGCGGATATGTCGATTCTCCGGCGCGCGGCGAATGCGTGCGCCCACAGCGCCGAGCTTGTCCTCGATACGCTCGTAACCCCGGTCGAGATGGTAAATGCGCTGCACCTGCGTCGTGCCCCGCGCCGCCAGTCCGGCAAGCACCAGCGAGGCGCTTGCCCGCAGGTCGGAGGCCATGACCGGCGCGCCGATAAGGTGATCCACACCGCGCACCATGGCCGTATGCCCGGATATCCTGATATCCGCGCCCATGCGGGCCAGCTCCTGCACATGCATGAAGCGATTCTCAAAAATGCTTTCTTCCACCATGCCGGCACCTTCAGCCAGACACATGAGGGCCATGATCTGCGCCTGCATGTCCGTCGGAAAACCCGGGTAGGGCTGCGTTCTGACATCCGTGCCGCGCAGGGGGTGGCGGCAGCGTGCCCGCACGCCTTCGGGCGTTCTGCTGATTTCCATGCCCATGCCGGTGAGCTTGAGGATGACGGCCTCCAATTCCTCATAGGGACAGTTGGCAAGCAGCAAATCCCCGTCCGTAATGCCCGCCGCGGCAAGAAAGGTGCCGGCTTCAATGCGGTCGGGCATGATGCTGTACGTCGTGCCGTGCAATGAGCTGACGCCGCGAATACGAATGCTGCTGGTGCCCTCGCCTTCAATCTGTGCGCCGCACGTGCGCAGAAAACGCGCCAGGTCCACCA
>CASFUJ010000274.1 GCA_949297645.1 uncultured Desulfovibrionaceae bacterium | reverse complement strand
CAGGCAACGTCCCGGGCCCTGAGAACGCGCGGGGCAGGGAATTTTGAAGCGGAAATCCTCCTCTTTTCCGAAAGCGCGCGGGGCAGGCGCTTTCAAAGGCGCCGGGGCATGCCCTGCGCTTCCGCCGGTAAAGACGCTCCGGTCATGCGCCCGGCAGAAGGGTCGTGCACGGGGACACGCGGAAAACAGGACGGGCGGGACCGTCCCGTCTCCGCTTTGTCCTTCCGGCGAGAACGCCCGGCAGAAGGGCCCGGTTCGAAAAGAGGCGGAAACAGGTTCGAGGACGCGCGGGCGTCCCGACGTCGCAGGGCACGGTGAACGCGCCCCGTCCTTCTGAAGATAAACGTGAGTCTGCCATGCGCAAGGGGGCATTTCCGTGACCGCAGTCACAGGCGCGGCCGCCTTCTTTTCCCCGCGGAGAATCCATCGGAAAACGGGCGGCTTTTCCGTCACGAGAGGCCCGGCTCCGAAAAACATCATGTATCACTTGAAGATTCTTTTTCTTCCTGCTTCCGTCCGGCAGACGTGACGCTTCCCGGAAATGTCTTCGAATCCCCTTCCGTGTGCATTTTTGTAGCCGCCCTGGAAAGGAAAGGTGAAAAAAATTGTATATTTTTTAAATTATCTTTTATTTTCAACACGTTGTAATTATTTTTCTTATTGACAAAATCATACATCAGGCATACCCTCCCAAAAAGCCGCCTTTCCTTCCGCCCCAACGGCGGGAAAGGATTTTTCTCTCACCCCCATTGTGCGTTTCAGAGGTGCACTTCCTTGAAAAAGTCTCTTGCCGCTCTTCTGTCCGTGGCCATGCTTCTTGCCGGCGCCGTCACCGCCGACGCCAAGATAACCCTCAAGGTGGCCAACTCCGGCCCCGACACTCCGGAAAACCGCACCGTGTGCGCGGCCGACGTCTATACCGACATGGTACGCAAGGCCACGAACGGCGAGGTGGAACTCGTGTTCTACCACGCCAGCAAGCTCGGCGGCGAAGCCGAAGCGCTGGAAGGCATCCAGATGGGCACCATCGACATGGGCACGCTCACGAGCGGCCCCGCCGCCAACTTCGTGCCGCAGACCATGGTGTTCGACATTCCCTACCTCATCGGCAGCAGCCCCGCGGGCTGGGAATTTCTGAAGTCCGACTTCGTGAAGAAGCTCTCCGACGAATTCCTCAAGAAGACCGGCGTGCGCATTCTCGCCGTGGCCGAACACGGTTTCCGTCACTTCACCGCCAAGGGCGCCGAACTCCGGACGCCCGCCGACATGAAGGGTCTCAAGATCCGCGTGATGGAAAACCCGGCCCACATGGCCATGACGCGCGGTCTCGGCGCTTCTCCCACCCCCATTTCCTACAGCGAACTGTACATGGCGCTCCAGCAGGGCGTGGTGGACGGCATGGAATGTCCCATCGCCAACATCCACGACTCCAAGTTCTATGAAGTGCAGGACAGCCTCGTGCTCGACGGCCATCTCTACGGACCTCTCGTCATCTTCATGAACGAAGACAAGTTCCAGAGCCTGACCCCCGCCCAGCAGGAAGCCCTGTACAAGGGCGCCGAAGCCTTCTGCATCGTGCATGCGGGCATCACCGCCGCCAGCGACGCCGCCGCCCTCAGGGACATGGCCGACAAGGGCATGAAGATTCACGAACTCTCCCCCGAAGAGCTTACGATGTTCCGCAACGCGGCCCAGCCCGCCGCTCTGGAAATCATCGCCAAGCGCATCGGCCAGGAATGGGTGGACGGCGCGGTCAAGGCTGCCGCCGACGCCGAAGCCAAGGTCGCGGGCAAGGAACAGCAGCTCATGGACGAATGCGTCCGTGAAGCGCAGGAAATGGTGAAAATCGCCCGCGGTCAGTAATCGCGCCTTTTCTCCGACGACGTCCGGGAAAGGCTCCCCGCGGGTCTTTCCCGGTTGTTTTGTTCTTTTCCGGCCGCGGCGCGAGACGCGAGGCGACCGGAGAGCTCTCACCAACATCCGCACGGTCTTTTGACGGTGGCATCGTCCCCGACTTTTTCCTGTGCGGGCCTTAACAGAAGCACGGCGCGGCCGCGCTTCCCCCCTACTTGAGGTTTACCTTAATGAAAAATGTCATGACGTTGATTTCCTACCGGATAAACAGACTGACCGACGTTCTCATGAAAGTCAGTCTGTGGCTGGGCATCGTTCTGTGCATTGTCATGGTCGTGGCCACGCTGGGGCAGGTCTTCTGCCGCTTCACCCATCTTTTCACCTTTGAAACCAGCGAGGAAATCGCCCGCTTCAGCATGTGCTGGCTGGCCATGCTGGGCAGCGCCGTAGCCCTGCGTCAGGGCAGGCATCTGGGCGTGCGCATCCTCGTGGACCATCTGCCTTCCGGCGTGTACGACAAATATCTCGCCCCGCTCATCCAGCTCGTCATGCTGGCCTTCTTCCTCCTCGTCGTCGTCAAGGGCTGGGCCTTTGCCATGCGCGGAGCCATGCAGGTCTCCCCGGCGCTGCAGCTTCCCATGATGTATCCCTACCTCTGCCTGCCCGTGGGCGGCGCGCTCATGGCGCTTTCCATGGTGGCCGACATGCTGCAGGACCGCTTCCCCACCAGCGCGGGCTCCAACGCGAGCATCGCAAGCTCCGTGATGGAAGACATGTCCGAAGTGGCCGCCGCCTGCGAAAACGCGCAGGACGCCCCCGTCTTCGACCCGCTCTCCGAGAACCGCGACAACAGGCAGGATTAGTTCATGCTCGCCGTCATCTTCACCGTCTTTCTTGTCTCGCTGTTCCTCGGCGTGCCCGTGGCGCTCTGCCTTGCCTTCACCTCAGTGGCCGGAAGGGCTTCAACTCCTTCTCCCTGCTCGCCGTGCCCTTCTTCGTGCTCGCCGGCGACCTCATGAACAAGTGCGGCATCACCCAGCGCCTCATCGACTTCTCCTACATGCTGGTGGG
This sequence comes from uncultured Desulfovibrionaceae bacterium, assembly GCA_949297645.1. GTDB lineage: Bacteria > Desulfobacterota > Desulfovibrionia > Desulfovibrionales > Desulfovibrionaceae > Mailhella. The sequence goes on along the minus strand of CASFUJ010000274.1, from coordinate 603 downwards.
CCGCATTCCCGGCGGTCTCGCCCACTCCAACATCGCCGCCTCCATGTTCCTCGGCGGCATCAGCGGCTCCGCCGTGGCCGACGCCGCGGCCATCGGCTCCATCATGGTGCCCGGCATGATCCGCAACGGCTACAACCCCGGCTTCAGCGCCGCCGTCACCGCCGCCGCTTCCACCATGGGCCCCATCATCCCGCCCTCCATCCTCATGGTCATCATGGGCGTCACCACGGGCATGAGCATCGGCGGTCTGTTCATGGCGGGCATCATCCCCGGCATCATGCTCGGCCTCGGCATGATGGCCTACAGCTATGTGGTGGCCATCCGCGAAAACTACCCCAGAGACCCCAATCCCCTCACCCTGAAGCGCTTCTGCCGCGAATTCTGGAAGGCGCTGCCCGCCCTCATGGCCCCCACCATCATCATGGGCGGCATCATGTTCGGCATCTTCACCTCCACCGAAGCGGCCGCCGTGGCCGTGCTCTACGCGCTGCTTCTCGGCCTCTGCCACCGCACCCTGCGCATGAAGGACCTCATCGAGGTGCTCGGCTCCAGCGTGCTCACCACCGCGGTGCTGCTGCTCATCATCGGCACGGCCAACGCCTT
>CASFUJ010000273.1 GCA_949297645.1 uncultured Desulfovibrionaceae bacterium | reverse complement strand
GCCCAGCCCGTGAGCCTTGCCCAGCACCTTCTGGCCTATGCCTGGATGCTGAAGCGCGACGCCGAGCGCATGGCCGACTGCGAGCGCCGTGTGCGCGTGAGTCCTCTGGGGGCGGCGGCGCTTGCCGGTACCACCTACCAGCTCAATCCCGCCATGGTGGCGGAAGAGCTCGACATGTACGGTACCTTCGACAACAGCATGGACGCCGTGGCCGACCGCGACTTCGCCCTCGAGGCCCTGTTCTGCGGCAGCACCTGCATGGGGCACCTTTCCCGCTTCTGCGAGGAAATCATCTGGTGGGCCAATCCGCTTTTCGGTTACATCACCCTTTCCGACAAACATTCCACGGGCTCTTCCATCATGCCCCAGAAGAAGAACCCCGACGTGGCCGAAATCATGCGCGGCAAGACCGGCCGTGCCTACGGCAATCTCATCAATCTCATGACCATCATGAAGGGTATTCCGCTCACCTACAACCGCGATTTGCAGGAAGACAAGATTCCCTTCATCGACACCGACAAGACCGTGCGTCACTCCCTGTCCCTCATGGCGGACATGCTGGAAGGTATCACCTTCCATCCCGAGCGCATGCGCAAGGCCCTTGCCGCGGGCTTTCTGAACGCCACCGAGCTTGCCGACTACCTCGTCACGAAGGGCATGCCCTTCCGCGAAGCGCATCACGTTTCCGGCCGCGCCGTGGCCATGGCCGAGGAAAAGGGCGTGGGCCTTGAAAACCTCACGCTGGAAGAGCTCCGCTCCCTGAGCGACCTCATGGACGAGGACGTGTTCACCGCCCTTGACTACGACACCGCCGTGGCCCGCCGCAATGTTCCCGGCGGTACCGGCCCGCAGTCCGTGGCCCGCCAGCTTGAGAAGATATCCGCCTGGCTTGAGGACTAGTCATGCCGCGCAGAAAAAAGCACGCGCCCGCCACGGCGGAGGAAACGCGGGACTGGCTGAAGAAGGCCGTCCATTCCGCGCCGCGTCCTCTGCCCGCGGGCTTTTTCCCCAGGATTCTGGCGCAGTCTGTGGAAGAGGGCTTTTCGAGAGAGGTCCTTCTGGACGTGCTTGATGAGTGGCTGAACTACGGGTACTGCCGTCTCATCGACCCCATAGCGCAGGATATCGAAATCACCCCGGAAGGGGAGAATTTCTTCTACTAGAGCATTTTCAGTTTGAAATGCTTTGCATTTCAAACCATACGGCCTGTCGTTTCGCGGAAAAAGCGCGGTTTTTCCGCTCACTTTTGGCCGGGCGGCACCGCCTCGTGTTTTACCTTTTTCAAAGATAAAACGCTCTAGACGCCGCGCCCGTCGCTTTTGCATGGCAGGACGCCTTTTCGAAACATCCCCGGTGGAGAACTCCGCCGGGGATGTCGCCGTATGGGCTTTTTTCTCATTGAAACAAAACTCTTTTGCGGGCAGGGACCATCGGGAGCTCCGTCAAAGAAACAGCCCGGCCGGCAGGTCCTCCGCGCGTGCGGACATGGCGCGGTCGCGCCCGTGGGATTTCTTTCCGCGCCGGGTCCTCCGCGCGGGTGCGGGACAGTACCGGACTACAAGAGCATGCTCCGGTGTGGCCGCGAGGCCTCCCGCGCGGGCATGGGACAGTGCGTTCCATCGACGTCCTTGCGCTGATTTTTCAGGATGCTTCCGCGCTTACGCTGGATAGTGTCAGCTTTATTCCGGAGGCCGCGCGCATGAACCCGGACCGCCGTTCGGGTGCGGGACATGGAGTGCAAGAAGTGCAGGTTATTGGCAACAGGAAAAGGTTGCCGCACGGGCGGAATATTGCAGTACCGTCTGTCTTCCCTGCGGCAGGTCCTCCGCGCGTGCGCGGGACAGGGTTGCTGGTTCACATTTCACCTCTCTTGAAAACCAGGTCCTCCGCGCGTGCGCGGGACAGGGCTCCACACGACCCACGCTCTACGACTGGCTTTCAGGTCCTCCGCGCGTGCGCGGGACAGGGCCATGGCCTCCACATCATACACGCCTTCGTCAGAGGTCCTCCGCGCGTGCGCGGGACAGGGGGTGCCGTGCCGGAAGGGGATTTCCTCCTTGCGTCCCCGGATGCCTTCGGCAGAAGGAAAGCCGCGGCGCAAGAGGAGGGAGTCCTCCTTTTGTCATGGGAGGTGCCGTGATAGGGTCGCGAGAGAAGGAGGCGGAACGAGCTTCGTCAGAGACTCCGTTTCCTTGTCCTGCCTGTTTCTCTGGGGCCTGCCGGGGAAAGAGTGTTCCGTGCGGGCCTCTGCCTTTTACGGCGTAAGAGGGGGGCATGGTCTTTGCCATCGTTTTTTTCTCCGGAAGAGCGGATCGTGCAAGGCCATCGGGCCTTCATAAGAGAGGCGCCGGGCCTTTATCATGGTCAGGGGACGTTTCGCCGGGCATCATACGGAAAAAGAGGAGGGCGCATGGCCTCGATACTGGTGCTCGGCATGGGAAATCTGTTGAAGGGCGACGACGGGCTCGGCGTGCACGCGCTGCGGGCGCTGGAACACGAGGAACTCGGCGCGGACATGCTGGAGCTCGGCACGTCCCTTGCCGACTGTTTTCCGGCGCTGGAGCCTTACGATATCGTCGTGGCGCTGGACGCCGTGGCTGCGGGCGGCGTGCCGGGCTCTTTGTACTGGCTTTCCCGGGAGGCCTTTGTCCGAAAAAGGGAGGGGCTCAGTCTGCATGAATGCGACCTTCTGGACGCGCTGGACGTCGCGGCGCTGCGCGGAAAGCGTCCCGTGCTCCATGTGGCGGGCATGGAACCCGGCGAGATGGAGCGGCGGGCATTAGAAAGATCGCGCATTCTATATGATGAGATAGACCGTAATAAACTATTCCATGGTACGGTGGTCAACGAAGACCGTTCGCTGATGAACATCTGCTTCGTAATG
>CASFUJ010000272.1 GCA_949297645.1 uncultured Desulfovibrionaceae bacterium | reverse complement strand
GGGAGGGCGCAGGTCGCGGGAAGAGGGCCGGGCGAGGCGGCGGGGAACCAAACTGGAAAGCATGATAGTATGGGCGAGGGACGACGCTGTCCGGGCGAGGGACCGGGACCGTGCTGCCGCTGCCGGAACAGGAGCGGGAGCGGCATGAAGAGTCTTTCCGGGCGGGGCGTCCGCCGCGCGGAACGCAGGCGGCGGAAGACGGAACAGGCATTGCCCGTGCCTTGAACCGCATCTGGAAAGAAGCCGTTCGGCCCGCATTTCAGGGATGCAGAGCAGGGGAGGAAGGTATGGACGTACGCAGTCTCAGCGTGGTACGGGCCATCGTGGCGGAAGGCAGCTATCAGAAGGCCGCGCAGCGGCTTCATTGTTCGCAGTCCACGGTGAGCTTTCAGGTCAGGCAGTTGGAAAACGAGCTTTCCGTGCGGCTTTTCGAGCGCATCGGGCGGCGTATGGTGCTCAGCCGGGCGGGCGGCGAACTTCTGCCGCACATGGAATCCATCCTGTTTTCCATGCAGCAGATTCTGCAGTACGGCAGCGGACGCCGGGAACTGGTGGGCGATCTGCGCATCGCCGTGGCCGAATCCCTGCTTTCCTACCGCGTGCACCGCATACTCGGCGCCTTCGTGCGCGAGGCGCCGCGCGTGCGTCTGCAGCTGCACTGCCTCAACTGTCATGATATCCGGGATGGCATACTCGCCGGAGAGTACGACATGGGCGTGTATTACGACGTCGGCGGGCATACGAGTACCCTTGCGCTCACCGCGCTGGGCACGGCCGAGGGCATCATCGTGGCCTCCCCCGACCTTCCGCCGGAACTTGCGGACTTCACGACTCCCCATCAGGAAAAGGATGTCAGCTTCATCATCAACGAGCCTCGCAGCATTTACCGTGAACGTATGGAGGCCTACCTGCGCTCAAGACACATCCTTCTGCGCAATACCATGGAACTGCGCAGCATAGAGGCCATCAAGAAAACCGTGGCCGGAAACCTCGGCGTGTCCTTCCTCCCCCGCTTCGCCGTGGAACGCGAACTCGACGAAGGCTCCCTTGTCGAACTTCCTTCCGCCATGCGCGACAACACCGTCGAAATCATCTGCGTGCGTCATCGTAACCGGGAACCCGCCCCGGCCATGCTCCTCTTCATGGATCTGCTCGCCCGTTCCCTGCTCCGGAACTCCTGACCCCGGTTCCCGGGGAAGGGAGCGACACGTCGCCTTCCCCCGGTCCGCCTTGCGGCTTCGCCGCGCGGGCGGCCATCGTCGGGTGGATCGGGCCGGCGAAAGCGTTCCCGTTTCAGAGGGGCGGCAGTGCCTGTCATCGTCTTTTCCGCGGCCCGACAGGCACGGGAAAAGGCGGTCGCTAAGGCAGGCCAAGACCGGGCTTCGAAGGCGCGGGAAGCCGGAGCTTTTTTCGTCGTATGGCGAGATTGCGCCGGTGCGTGTCTGTCGTATCGCACGGCAAAGGTCGTGCGTTTCGCCCTGCCGCATCGTGGTGCGTTCGGTATGCCGCCTGCCCGCCCGCGGTGGCCGACGCCTGTCCGACGCCGCAGGACGGGCGTGTTGTGGAGCGGGCGGCAGGAAGCCGGGGGAGGCGCGACGCCAGGGAGCGGGGTGGTGTCGTGACGATTTGAACCTCGAAATCAAGGGACGGCCGCCCGCAGTCCCGCTGCACGGGGATTGAAGGAGAAAGCCGTCAGGAAAAGAGACGCAAAGGTCTGCGTTCTCGCGCGTGTTCCGGGCGTCGGGGCTTCCCGGCGTTCGGGACGATGGCGCGGCGGAGGCCGCCTGTCCGCGTCAGACGCGGCAAACGTCGCGCGTGCTCCGGCCTCAGCGCCGTCAGGAGAAAAGTATCCCGCCATGACTGCGCCCTGCCTTCCGGGGCACGACCGTCGTGTTTCCGTGCGTGGAGCTGCGCTGCGTGAACCGGTCTCTTTTCAGGGCGTCCGCCCCGGTCTGCGACGGCATGACGTCTTCTCGACGCGTTGGCCCCGGCGTTCGGGACGATGGCGCGGCGGAGGCCGCCCTGAAGCGGCGCGAGGAGCGCCCCCTGTCGCCGCGCCGCCGCCGTGCGTGAGCGCCACGGCGTCTGGAAGCAGGACTCGTTCCCGTGGAAAAGCCTGAAAGCAGACGGACTTTCGCGTCACCCGGAAGAGGGGATTGTCAGTGTTCGGCTCCGGCCGCCTGCGCAAGGTCCCGCATGCGCTTTGCCATGGCCTTGCCCCACGGACGGGAAATGCAGTGGCTGCATATTTTCAGGCACAGGCCGTTCCATGCCGTTTCCGCAGCTTCCACCGTGGATTCCTGAGGGCCGGTCATGCCGCAGGAGCGGCAGCCGACCGCGTAGATTTTTCCCAGAACGTCGATGACGCCGATGTCGTCCGATGTACAGTAAGGGCAGGCGTGCCTGGTCATGGAGTATCCTCGCTGAAGAGACGTGACGGGGAGAAAGCGTGACCATACACCGCTGACGCAGTTTTGGCGAGTGTAAAAAAAATCACGATATCAAGGAGAAAGGACTATATCCGAAATAGGAGGGACGCGGGTGTTTGCGTTTGTACGAACAAAGGAAAGAGACTGACCTGGTAGGGAGGTGGGAAGCGGCGCTTTCAGGGGAAAAGGGGTGCGACTTCAGTCAGAGGGGCTTCTGCATCCGTATAAAACAGTATCGCTGCAGTACGAGGCTGTGAGAGAAAAGTCGGAATCGTCCGGTCGGCTGGAAGTGATGGAAACACCGCAAGAGCAGGACCCAAAGGAAAAGCTGTCCATAGGGATGGAGGGCGGAACGGACTCTCAGGGCAAAGACAGCGCCCAGTCTGCCGGAAGCATATTTTCCGGAGAGAACGGGGAATGTTGTTTGAGAGAAGGTGCGCAGAGCGTATCGCTGTAGCTTTCTCTC
>CASFUJ010000271.1 GCA_949297645.1 uncultured Desulfovibrionaceae bacterium | reverse complement strand
CGGGGTGATTGCCACGGGAAGAGACGGCGTGAATCAGCCCCTTACACTGGCCGTTCAGCGCCGCGTCATGCGCGGTCTGCGCCGTCAGAACGCCCAGCGCATCACCTCCGTTGTGTCGGCCAGCCCGAATTTCAACACGTCGCCCATTCCTCCGAGCTTCATTGCCGTGGCCCATACCGACCTGGAACAGGACATTCGTGAAATGCCCGGTTTCGTGCCGACGGAAAAGTACGGCAGCTACAAGCCTCTGGACGGCGAGGTCGGCTCTGTGGAAGGCGTCCGCTACATTCTGACCACGATTCTCGACCCCTGGCAGGATGCCGGAGCGGCTCCGCTGGCCGGAACGGTGGTGGAGAGCAATGAGGGAGCCTGTGCAGACGTGTACCCGGTACTCTTCTTCGGCAAGAACGCCTACGGCACCATTCCTTTTGCCAAGAACGGCCGTAACGGCGCGTCTCCCGTGACGCCCATGGTGCTGAACCCCAATGTTCCCCGCGGAGGTGACCCTCTGGCACAGCGCGGCAGCATCGGCTGGAAGGCCTATCAGTCCGCCGTGATTCTTTACGACATGTACATGGCCCGCGTGGAATGCGCGGCCACGAAATACTAAGGGAGCGACACATGGCGGAAAACAGGAACGAACAGAGTGAGCTTGAACGTCTTCGCAGAGAGCAGGCCGCCCAAAGTGCGGAGCTTGCCAGACTCCGCAGAGAAAAACAGGAAGCCGAGAAAGCTGCCGAACAGGCTAAGGCTGAGGCTGACGCCATTTCCAGAAAGGTGGATGAAGAGGTCATGCGTACGGAGCGGGACGCGGTGCGTCAGCTCCATGCTCAGCGCAAGGTGCGTCTCCTCATTCCCAGCGGCCGTGACCCTCATGAACGCGCTCCCGTGCCCGTAGCCGTCAACGGCCGTGAATTCCTTATCGTTCGGGACAAGGAAGTCGTCGTGCCCGAAGGCGTTCTGAATGTACTCAAGCTCGCGCGGGAAAAGGTGGCCGTTTCTACCGAACAGAACGGCCAGCAGGTCGTGAGCTGGGAAGAGGCGCAGCGTATTCCCTTTCAGGTGCTCGGGTATGTCGAGCCGGTGACCGGGGATCAGGAGGCCTGAGCATGCGGGCGGCGGATGTGTTGCGTCTCGTATCGGGAGCCTTGCAGGATCTGGAACCGGGCATGGAGTCGCGCTGGCCGTGGACCGGCGGCGACGACGGAGCCATAGGGCTTCTGGACTTCATGAATGCCGCCGTTCAGGCCGTGGCATTGCAGAGGCCTGACGTGTGCGCGGTGACGGAATCCATCATGCTGGAGCCCGGCATGCGGCAGCGTCTGCCCCGGCGCAAAATTCACGGAGCCAGCAGGGACGCCCGCTTTCTTATAGAACTCGTGCGCAACATGGGACGTGACGGCGAGCATCCCGGCCCGGGCATCAGCGCCGTGAACGTCGATGTTCTTCTTGCCTGGGCCAGAGCCGGGCATGAATCGGCCGTGGTGGAAAATTGGGCGTATGACCGGGTGATCAACCGGGACGTGTTCTATGTGTATCCCGCAGTTCCGGCATGGCCTGAAGTGTGGGTTGAAGCCACCTATTCCGCAAATCCTGAAGTCGTTTCTTCCCCCGAACAGGCTTTTCCTCTGCCGGAGGAATATGCCGAAGCGGTAAAGCATCACATTCTTTCGTCCGTTTTTTCAGGCGACAACGAGAGCAGCAATGCCGGAAAGGCAACCTGGCACAGGCAGATGTATGCCTCTGCTTTGGGAATCAAGCTGAATGTTGACGCCGGGTGGCCCAAGGCCGTGAGCCGTGTTCCCACAGGAGGCGGCGCATGAGCATGGAGCGCATGGAAAAGCTGGACAGGTTGCTGCCGCAGGTTCTTCCCCAGCTTTCGGGGTGTCCGACCAGCATGGCGAAGGATGCTTTGCAGTTCATTGCCGGGGATTTCTGCAAGGTGGCAGGCGTCTGGGCGCGGGAGGTGCTCGAACCTGTGTTCGCAGGAGAGGTGCGCGTGCCCCTTGCCGACATTCCCAGGGACGCCCGTATAGCGCAGGTGGAAAAGGTAACGCTGAACGGAGTGCCGCTTTCCGAAACCGGCTTTTACGTCGGCACGGATGAGATCGTGCTTGCCGAGGTGCCGAAATGCGACGCTTCCCTTATGGCGCGGGTGACGCTGCGTCCGGCACGTCAGGCGGAATGTCTGCCTGAGGATGTGCTGGAAGAGTGGGGCGACATTGTGGCCTTCGGCGCTCTGGCCAGACTCAAGAGCATGAGCGGAGAGCACGTTTCGTGGAGCGACCCACAGGGCGCACAGATCAATCTCACCCTCTACAACGAAGGAATCTATGCGGCACGGACAAGGATGTTCCGCAACCGGAAGGGCGGCGGCATCCTGTTCATGAACGCATGAGGTGTCATCATGAGCAACATACCTACCGTCAAAGTCACGGCGAAATTCTCTGATCCTGAAGGGCGGCCTCTGCGCGGAGCCATCGTCACCATGCGGCTGACGACGACGGAAAGGTATCAGGGCTACGTTGTGCCTGCCGAGGTACGCGCCGTTACCGACGGCGGCGGGCAGGCCGTTCTTGCCGTATGGCCCAATGAGCTGGGAACGGAGCGCAGCGAGTATCTGGTGACGGTAACGTTCCCGGAAAATTGCACGGCCCCGTGCGGAAGCCCCGGGAGAGTCACGGGGCGGAGCATTCGAGCGTATGCCGTGGTGCCGAATGCGGATTGTCTTCTGCACGACATCATGGAATTGCCGCCTTATGAGCAGCGCGGAGCCGGGCAGGTCATCACTTCTGAAGTGGCCGCCTATGCCGATGCGGCATCGCATCACGCCGATGAAGCAAGAAGCGCGGTACAGGAAGCCGAAGCGGTGGAGACCCGTCTTCTTGCCGCGGCCGATGCTGCGGAAG
>CASFUJ010000270.1 GCA_949297645.1 uncultured Desulfovibrionaceae bacterium | reverse complement strand
CGGTCGTTGAAGTCGATGAGGAAGAAGGGCGAGAGGGACATGATTTCCCATGCGAGCATGAAGAAGAGCGCGTCGCGCGCGGTCATCACGCACGTCATGCCCAGAAGCAGCAGCAGATAGAAGAGCCAGTGCGCGCTGAGATTGTGCTCGGAAGGGTCGCTGTGGCGCAGGGAGATGCAGCCGGAGAGCGCGCAGGTGAAGCCCAGAGCGAACACGGGCCGCAGAAAGAGGCGGGAGAGCGGGTCCAGCCCCAGAGCGAACGCGCCGAACGGCAGTCCCCAGGGCAGAATGAAGCTCTCCGCGCTGCTCCAGCCGCCGGAAAACAGACCGAAGACGCCCACAAGGCAGGCCGCGGCGGCGCTCGCCGGGCCGATGACGTTGGCCGTTCTGTTGGTGGCGCGGCTTACCGGACGCAGGGCCGTGACCCCGGTCAGCAGCGCGCCTGCCGCCATGAGCAGAAGGGCGAGAAGAAAGATGTCCATACATTCCCCGTGCGGTAAACGTGGTATGAGCGCATGAAAAGGCGCAAAGGCGCCCAAACGTTAGACCCGTTGGGAAGAAAAGGCAAGACGAAAGGGGGCGTTTCGCGGAAAAGGCGCGGGCAAGGCGCCGGACGTTTTGTGAAAAGGACGGAGGCTTCCGATGAAACGGCGGAGGAACGGGCAGGAGACCTTGAGGACAGGGCGTGTTCCCTGACGGCCGAGACGCGGGGACGGAGCAGACGGGGATTTTTGGCGGCGGAATGTACGGATGCGTGTCCTTTCCGGGCATGGCAGAGGATGCGGGATTCACGCTTCCGCCCTTTCGTTCCGCTGCCGCCGAAGCTGCGGCCCTGTCGCGGCAAGTCGCCGTCCTGCCCGAGCAGGCGGGGCGGAACGAAAAGGGGCGCCGTGCCCGGGACCGGAAGGAGACGGCCCCGGAGCATGACGCCCCGGCCTTCGGCATGATGCAGGGCTCAGAGCGGGAAGAGCATGTTGCCGAACAGCACGGAAAAGAGGAAGACCAGCACGGAGATGGTGAGGGACACCATAAATCCGTAACCGGCAAAGTCGCGGGTGAAGGCGTATTCACCCCCGCCCGTGATGGCGGCGAGGCTTGCCGTCATGGGAATGACGAGGGATATGAGGGCGAGGTTGGTGACCACCTGAAAGGCCAGCCCCGTGAACAGCACGCAGATGAACCAGACCCACAGCCCGGAGATGTTGCCGAGCACATCCTGCAGCAGGGCGGCCAGCCACTTGTCTATGCCGCCTGCGAGCAGCACGTCGCCGAAGGCGAGAATGCCGAGGGTGATGACGAGAATGTCCCAGCTTATGTTGTCGAGGGCCTTTTTCCAGTCCATGGAAAAGACGACCTTTCCGTCCTTTTCCCTGCGATGCAGGGGAATGAGAAAGGTGACGGCACCCATGAGCACGGCCACGAACGGGCCGTTCAGCAGCTTCATGCCGGCCGTCCAGCCTAGCATTTCTGCGATGTTCGGGCCGAAGCTCCACAGGACGAGCGCCACGCCCATGGCGCTCATGGCAATGATTTCGTAGCGGCTCAGGGGGCCGAATTCGCGCAGCTTGCCTTCGAGAAAGTCTCTGTCGAGAAAGGAGGAACCTTCGTCCGTTCTGAAATAGAAGTAGGCGATGAAGGAGAGAATGATGAGCGAGACGAAGGAAAGAGGCAGGCCGATGGCGCTCCACTGCCAGAAGGTGACTTCCTGTTCCATGATTTTCGCAATCAGGGCGATGACCACGAGGTTCGGCGCTCCGCCGAGGGGGGTGCCTATGCCGCCGATGGCGGGCGCTGCGCCGGAGAGCACCGTCAGGCCCCGCACGAGACGGCTTTTCGGACCGACCTCGCAGCTTCGGGCAAGGTTTACCACAATATAGACGAAAATGATGATGAGCGGAATGTTGGGCGCGATGGCGGAAAGCATACCCGTGCTCAGGGAAAAGAGCAGAAAGAGGCGGAGGGGACTTCCCTGAATGAAGCGGCAGTGCATGACCGTGTAGGCGTAGCGCAGGATGAAGTTGCTTTCCTTGAGCAGCCCCACCAGAATGGTGGCCCCGAAAATGAGCATGACGGACGGAGAGCCGAAATAGGAGAAGGCCTTGGCCGGAGCAAGCAGGCCCAGCAGGCATAGATGGGGATGGAAAGGATGGCCGTGACGGGCATGGGAAACACTTCCGTGAGCCACCACAGCATAATCCAGGCGCATGCGCCGAGATTCAGCATGCCTCCGGGGGCGATGCCGGAGGGAGCGGGAATGTTCGCGATGAGAATGCATGCCAGAGGACCGAGAAGGAGAAACAGCATCTGCCTGACGTACGCGGACTTCATGATATATCCTCGACCGGTTGAAAGGTGGCTCCCGGACGCAGGGGGCGTCCGGGAGCGGAGCGTCATATCCAGCGGCTCTTATGGCCGTAGAAGTCTTCCATGTAGTGGTCGTTGGTGAAGTTCTTCAGGCGCAGGGTGGAGGGAGCGGGAGGAATCACGGGGCTTTCCACGGGCTTTTCACGCTGGGGAACCCAGTCGTAGGGATAGCGGAAGGCGCGGAAGGTGAACTGGCCCGGGTCCACGAATTCCCAGACGATGCGCTTGTCGGGCGTGACTTCGAACACGCGGCCGCCTATGCACTCGCAGATGAGGGTGTTGCCGTTGGGCAGACGCTGCGCACCGGAGCAGTAGCCGCTGTAGAAGTGCTGGTTGACGTTGATGGAGAAGTATTCGTTCTCGTAGGCGGCGTCTTCGCCGTACTTCCAAATCACTTCAAAGGTGGTGGGGTCGATTTCCAGTATGCGCGAGTAGCCGCGCCGTTCGGTGTAGATGCCGTTGGGAGAAACCTGCGTGCCGTTGCCGAAACCGGCCTGACTGCCGTTGTCGAAGATGAGGATGTTGCCTTCGCCGGGCAGCCCTCTGGGAATCATGTGCACGTG
>CASFUJ010000269.1 GCA_949297645.1 uncultured Desulfovibrionaceae bacterium | reverse complement strand
CAATATCTTCCGCTTCACGCAGGCCGGCTCCGAAGTGTCCGCTCTGCTTGGCCGCATGCCTTCGGCCGTGGGCTATCAGCCCACCCTCGGTACTGACCTCGGCGGTCTGCAGGAACGCATCACCTCCACCTCCGCAGGTTCCATCACCTCCGTGCAGGCCGTGTACGTTCCCGCCGACGACCTTACCGACCCGGCTCCCGCCACCACCTTCGCCCACCTGGACGGCACGCTGATGCTCAACCGTTCCATCGCCGAACTGGGTATTTACCCGGCCGTGGACCCGCTTGACTCCACCTCGCGCATCCTCGACCCGAACGTGGTCGGTACGGAACACTATTCCGTGGCCCGCCGTGTTCAGCAGGTGCTGCAGAAGTACAAGGATCTTCAGGACATCATCGCCATTCTCGGTATGGACGAACTGTCCGACGAGGACAAGATGACCGTGGCCCGTGCCCGCCGCATCCAGCGCTTCCTGTCCCAGCCGTTCCATGTGGCGGAAGTGTTCTCCGGCATTCCCGGCGTGTATGTGAAGCTGGAAGACACCATCAAGGGCTTCAAGGGTCTGCTCGACGGCGAATATGACTATCTCTCCGAGACGGACGTATTCAACGTCGGCAACATCGACATGGCCATCGAAAAGTACAACAAGCGTCAGCAGGCCTAAGAGGAGACCGCCATGGAAGGTCTTCGTCTCGATATCGTCACTCCCGACAAGGTTGTGCTTCAGGCGGAAGTGGACTATGTGGGCGCAAGCGGCGTGGACGGTCAGTTCGGTCTCATGCCCTCCCATGCGGCCATGCTTTCCGCGCTGAAGATCGGCGAGCTGTATTATCGTCAGGGCGGTGCGACGCACTGGGCCTTCGTGTCCGGCGGTTTTGCCCAGATTGCGGACAACAAGGTGACCATTCTGGCGGAATCCGCCGAACTGGCCGCCGACATTGACGTGGACAGGGCGGAACAGGCCAGGGTCCGCGCTGAGCAGCGTCTGGCCGACCCCAAGCCCGATACGGACGTGCACAGAGCCGAGCTTGCGCTGACCCGGGCCATTGCCCGCATCAGTGCGGCCAGGCGCTGAGGTCGGTATCGTGCCGGAGTTTCCTTCGGGAAACGCGAAGGAGGCCGTCTGAAACGTGGTTTCGGCACTCTGCACCGACAGCAGCGCTGCATGACACATGAGACGGCGTATCCGGTCGCCGTGCTGATACAAAGAATACCAGAAAGGGATGTCCCGCAAGGGGCATCCCTTTCTGGTATTCTGCATCCGGCGTATGTTTTGCGCCATATTCTTCGTTTTTTTGCTCTCAGGGCTGCTGCAATATCCTCTGGGGAGGGAAAGCGCGGCCGGAGACAAGGAGTCAGGGGGAGGTCGCGCGTTTTTTTCAAAAAAGAAAGGTCGTCCCGCCGGGCAACGGGGAGGTTCTGGCGCAGACCGGCCGCTCTGAATGCTTTCTTGCGTGCCCCACGGTAACGGGAGATTTCGGTCTGCCGTGCCGTTGATAAGATATGGAAGTGATGCCGTTGCCTGTATATTCGGCCGGGATACGCCTACCGCCGTTGTCTGACGACGAAGAAGCGCGGAAGATATGGAAGCAGGCAGTTTTTTGCGGGAGCGCGAGATCTTGCTTCCGCATGCGCTGGAGAAGCGGCGACATCGGAGCATGCAGGCCTTGCGACGCCTGTGTGCATCAGAGGAAAGCGTGTGCAGAGGGAAGTACGGCGGCAGGGGCGCAGGCAAAGATGCTGCACGGACCGCATGTTTTCGAAGGGGAGGCACAGCATGGGGAAAGGCCGGGTTTGTTCCGGGAGGAAGAGGAGAATCCTGCGTCGTCCTTGAGGAAATTGGGCTTCGTTCACAGGAACGGATCTGGAGAGCATGAAAACGTTTCACACACCCCTGTTATCCGCTTAAGGCGTGCATGTCTGATCCGCGACGCGAGCCGTACGGAACGTGTCTTAAGGGAGCAGGTCGGAACCGTCATGAAAGAGCGGTCCTTTCGGGTATGCGCCCGGTTCCTTTGGAAAGGATGGAAAAATCGTTGAGTCGCATGACGTCCGGAGGACCGTCGTCTTGCGGCGGCGGCAGCGCTCAGGTAAAGTAAGAGCCGCATGTACCCGGTGGAGCCTGTCGGTATGAAATACGGAACACGCAGGCGGAGTTTCATCGGAAACGAGAGCCTTCTGGAGGACGTATGCGCAACGTTTCGGTTCTTTTTCTTTCGGCTGCCATCACGGTACTTTCCTCTTCTATCTGTCTGGCTGCGCCGGAGGTGGTGTCCGTGGATATGCAGAGGATTATGGTGGAATCCAAACCGGGCAAACAGGCGGCGGAGCATCTGAAAAAGGTACAGCAGGTGCTCCAGAAGGGATTTGACGAGCTGCGCGAAAAGCATGCGAAGGCGCCGGAGGCGGAAAGAAACAAGATATATGCCGAAGGCCTTGCCGTGCTGAACCGGCAGATGGATGTGGAACGTCAGGCTGCGACACAGGCAGTTCATGCGGTTGTGGTGGAGGAAATTGAAACATGGCGTCGGAAAAACGGCGTATTGCTGGTGATTCCGCGCAATGTGGTGATTACCGGTGATTTCAACAAGGCCGACTACACCAATACCATCCTTTCCGCGGTGAACAGGCGTACGGTGAAGTTTGCGGATTTGCCCCGGGTGACCATCAAGGACGCGAAAAAATAGGGGACTGCGCTCCGGTGAGGTCCGTCTCGGCGCTCACCGGCGCTGCCGATTCGGGAAGAACCGCGTCTTGATTTCGACATGGTCCCATGGAGAGCCCGCCTCCGGGGGGGCGGAAGGTATCGCCGAGCATGGGCGGCCTTCATCGGTCGTCGCCATGGCGATATCCGATGAAAGAGAGGACTGATGTTTTTCCCTGCGCAGGGACCGGTCCACCGGATAGACCGCCCACTTGCGGTAATCCATGAGCTTGT
>CASFUJ010000268.1 GCA_949297645.1 uncultured Desulfovibrionaceae bacterium | reverse complement strand
GCACATAGGGCAGCACATTTCCCCAGGGTGCCCAGGCGATCAGCGCCGAGGCTGCGGGAGAGCACGCGGTTATCGTTTCAATCGCCATATCCCACCTCGAATATCACTCTCAGAGCCTACTTCCGCCCGGCAAGAGCCTTCCACAGTTTCAGCTGCTCTTCGTTCAAGTCCTCCGGTTTCGGAACGCTGATGGCGATGTTCACATATTCATCGCCACGGCCCGAAGCCGGGCCAAGGCCGCGCCCGCGTATGCGGAGCTTGCGCCCGCTGGAGGAACCGGCGGGAATGTTCATTTCCACCTCGCCGTCCAGCGTAGGCACGCGCTTCTTCGCGCCGAACACGGCTTCCCACGGCTGCAACGTCACGTCGCAGGTCACATCCAGACCATCCACCCGGAACACGGGGTGCTTGGCGTAGCGCACGGTGAGATACAAATCTCCGGCGGGACTGCCGGGATTGCCCTTGCCGCGCAGGCGCAGCTTGCCGCCGTCGCGTATGCCGGCGGGAATGGTAATCTGAAGATTGCTCGACACTCCCGCATTGGAGAGCGTCACCTGCTTGGAGCCGCCCTTGCGGGCCTCCTCGAGGGATATCTCGATTTCCGCCTCCACGTCGGAGCCGCGCCGGGAGCGCCTGCCGTAATTTCCGCCGAAGGAAGAGAAATCCTCAGCCTGTCCGCCGAAACCGCCGCGTCCCATCTGGCCGAACAGCGCCTCGAAAAAGTCGCTGTTCACGCCGCCGAAGCCGCCCTGCGTCCCGTTGAAATGGAAGTTGAAGTTCTCAAAGCCGGGACCGCCGGTGAACTGCTGGCCGTCCTTCCAGTTGGGGCCGAGCTGATCGTACATGCGGCGCTTTTCCTCGTCCTTGAGCACCTCATAGGCTTCATTGATGTCCTTGAACTTTTCCTCGGCGCTCTTGTCGCCGGGGTTCAGGTCGGGATGATACTTGCGGGCGAGCTTCTTGTACGCCTTGGCGATTTCGTCTTTCGATGCCGAGCGCTCAACGCCCAGCAACTTGTAATAATCCTTGTAAGCCACACCCATATCATATTCTCCTGTGATGCATCATGTTCCTGCATCGACATTGAAATAAGCACGCCCGACAGGCAGTCAAGGGGGAATCGTTCCTGATTTCCCACTGTTCTCCGGCAGAGCGGGGGCGAAGGCCTTCCTGCGAGGAACGGACATTCCTCTCCGGAAAAATACCCGGGACTCTTGTAGCCCCCCGGGAAAAACACTACACTGAGCAAGTTGAAAGAACCATGATTCACGTCATGTTCCTGCCGGATTCCGAAAAAATATCATTTCCAGCAATGCCGGAACAAACATGAAAATCGCCCATCTCGAAACATTCGCAAAAGTCGCCGAAACCGGCAGTTTCACCCGGGCCGCACACGATTTGTTTACCACACAGCCCACGGTGACCAACCATATACAGCTGCTGGAACAGGAGCTGGGATATCAGCTGCTCATACGTCAGAAAAACAACGTCCGTCTGACGGAACACGGAAAAAACATCTATCACAAGGTCGAGGAAATCTTCCGCCTGATAGAATCCATCAAAAACGCCAACGCCAAGAACAACACTCTCTCGGGCATACTGAACATCGCGGCCTCTTCCGTCATGGGTTCCAATTATCTGCCGCATGTTCTGCAGAAAGTCTTTTCCGACTATCCCGACGTCAACATCCAGCTCAGATTCGGCAACTCCCACTCCATCGCCTCTTGGGTGGATGAGGGCTTTGTGGACATGGGCTTCGCTCCCTTTTCCTCAGGATTTCCCAGACTGGTCTTCACGCCTCTTCTTGTGGAGCCTTGCGTGCTGCTGACAAGCCGCAAACGGTACGACCATTACAGAAAACTTCTTGAGGAGGGAACCTGCACGTCCGGCGACTTCGTCATCCGCGAGAAAGGAACCAAGCTTTACGAAGTCTCCATGAGCTATCTGAAAAAGCAGCCGTTCTACAATGAAAACAGACCGCCGCACATTCTGTACAACATCGAGTCGATAAAGAACTTCATCATAGAAGGCGCAGGCATAGCCATTCTTCCCCGATGCTGTATAGAAAAATGCCTGCAGCTCGACCTTGTGGCCGTTCTGCCTTCGTCTCTTCCCGTGGGAAACATCACCTACTGCATGATTGAACGGCAGAACGAGAACTACAACGCCCTGTTCCGCCGATTCAGAAGCATGCTTCTGGAGGAACAGGAAGCCCCCGCAAAAAACACGTCTGCGAAATAAGGCATCGAAATCCCCTGTCATGTTGAACCGGGGCTTCCCCCGAAGTATCCCTACCGACAGGCCCCCCTGCCTTGTCCTGCCGTACGGCTCTTCGATATCCGCGCCGAAGGGATACAGCACTCGCGTGACGTATGCGGGCTTTCTCCACCAAACGGACAAGGGTACCTTTTCTGTAAACACGGCCGCCGCCGGTCCCCCTTGCCCGTCATATCCTCCATTATGGCAATGATACCGTAACGCCGTGTTCCCGAGCCGGACCGGCAGCACGGAAGATGCGGCAAAAGGCCCTCTGCCGATGACATAGGTACAGCCCCGCCGCTCCCGCCCTCATCTGCTGCTCTCCATTCCACGTGACCGGAGTATGTTCCTTTTCCCCGAAGCTCTTCAGCGACACGCTTTGATGTGCGCTATGACGGCATCTGTCACCTGCGTCGTGGTCGCCGTTCCGCCCAGGTCGCGTCCCAGAAAACGCCCTTCTCCGGTGACATGCCTTATGGCGTTTACAATAAGCTCCGCGGCCCTCTTTTCCCCCAGAAAATCAAGCATCATGGCGCCGGTCCAAATCATGGCGATGGGGTCGGCTATGCACTGCCCCATGATGTCGGGAGCAGAGCCGTGCACGGGCTCGAACATGGAGGGAAACGTCCGCTCGGGGTTGATGTTGCCGCTGGGAGACAAACCGAGACTGCCGGTAATGGCTCCGCCCACATCCGTGAGTATGTCGCCGAACATGTTGGAGGCCACAGCCACATCCACGCTTTCCGGATGCAGCACCAGACGGGCGGCCATGGCGTCCACCAGCATGCGCTCCGTTCTCACGTCGGGAAATTCCCGGGACACCCGCTCGAAACATTCATCCCACAGCGTGAGCGTATGGCGCTGGGCATTGGACTTGGTCACGCAGATGAGGTGTTTTTTTCTCGACTGCGCCAGCGCGAAGGCGTAACGGATGGTGCGCTCCGCCCCGACTTTCGTGAACACCGAGGTCTCTAGCGCCAGCTCGAACGGCGTGCCGGGATGACATCTTCCTCCGGCTCCGGAATATTCGCCTTCCGTGTTCTCCCGCACAATGACGAAGTCGATGTCTCCGGCCTTCCTGCCCGCCAGCGGACTCTTCACTCCGGGCAGCAGGTAGCCCGGACGCAGGCAGATGTACTGGTCGAACTCCAGCCGAATCCGTATGAGCAGGCCGTGCAGGGAAACATGGTCCGGTACCCGGTCGGGAAGCCCCACGGCTCCGAAATAGATGGCATCGAAAGGCCGGAGGAGGTCCATGCCGTTTTCCGGCATCATGACGCCGTTTTTCAGATAGTAGTCGCATCCCCAGGGAAAATACTCGTAGTTCAGATGGAACGTACCCGTCGCTTCCCGCACGGCTTCAAGAACGCGTACGCCCTCGGGAGTCACTTCCTGACCGATACCGTCTCCGGGGATGACGGCGATATTGTATTCTTTCATGACACTTGTCCTTTATAGTTGAACGTTGACGGCAGGAGACGGGGGACGCCCGTCCCCTTTACCGAATCAGATATCAAGGATACCGGCAGGAAGGGTCACCCCGAGAAACTGCACGAACACATAGTAGAAGAGCAGTACGATAATCAGAGAGCCTGCCAGATTGACGAGAACGCTTTTCAGGCAGCGATGCTCCCGGGGCATGTACAGTATCTGCAGACCGGCCACGCTGAGAAAACTCATGATGATGAACCCGACAGGCTCCAGAAGAATCACCCAGAGAAGTCCCGTCACCACGGCTGCAAGCATGGTCCTGTTTATCTGAAACACGGGCTTTTCAAGTTTCGTCGGCCGAACAAAACCCTTGATGATGACGGCTAGTCCCAGCAGGGCCAGCGCCGGCAGCATTCTCTCAGGAAAGAACAGCGCGAACATGGAGAAGTCGTCGCCGAGCTGAAAGAAGAAAAACGCTGCAATGGCCAGGGCGGACAGACCGCCGAGAATATCGATATTGAGTTTGCCGTTCATGATGCACCTCACGCCTTCCCCGTCTCAGGGCTTTTTTTCAGCAGTTTCTTGATGAGCGGCCAGCACACGGAAACCACGCAGAGCACCATGAGGGCGATACAGATGGGACGGGAGAAGAAAATGAGCCAGGGATGTTCCACACTGACGGCGCCGCCCATGAGCAGTCCCTGCACGAAGCCGCGTTCGGCTATGGGACCGAGGATGAGACCGAGAACGATGGGACCGGGGTCAAATTCCAGCTCCTTCAGGTAGTAACCGAGAATACCGCTCGAAAACATAAGGATGACGTCCATGCTGTTGTTGCGTATGGCATAGGAACCCATGACCGTGAGCAGCATGATGCCGGGAATGAGACAGCGCGAAGGAATACTGACTACCAGACGGAAAATATACTTGCCGGCCAGTATGCCGAACACGGCCATGAGAATATTGCAGACGAAGAAGGACACCATGAACGCATAGGTGATGTCGCCGTTCTTGCTGAACAGCTCCGGCCCGGGCTGTATGCCCTGCATGAGCAGCGCGCCGAAGATGATGGCCGCTGGCGGAGAACCGGGAATCCCCATGGTCAGCAGGGGCACAAGCGCACCTTCCACCGTGGCGTTGTTGGCGGACTCTGTGGCCACCACGCCCTGAGGATTGCCTTTGCCGAAGCTCTGAGGGTTCTTTGCCGCACGCTTCGCCTCATTATAGGCCACGATGTTCGAAATGTTACCTCCGGCTCCGGGAAGAATGCCGATGAGCGCGCCGAGCACGGAAGAGCGGATGGTGTTGCCCATGTGTCCCACCACGTTGCGCCAGGCGTCCACAAGCGCCTTCCGGCTGCCCTGCACCTTGCCCACCACCATCTGCTTCTGATTCGGGGCGGCGGCCATACGGAACACTTCGGGAATACAGAAGAAGCCGATGAGCACGGAAACCAGCTCCACACCGCCCTGCAGGGAGACGAGTCCCATATTGAAGCGGATGTCCCCTCCTATGGGAGCCATGCCTATCATGCTTATCATGATACCGATGAGTCCCCCGGCAAAGCCCTTCAGCATGGACTCCTCGGAAAGGCTGGCGATGATGGTGAGGCCGAACACAGCCATCCAGAAAAATTCCGGCGGACCGAAGCGAAGGGAGACCTTGGCAAGCGGTACGGCGAAGAGAATGAGAATGACCGTGCCTATGACCCCGCCGAAACTGGAAGCCACCGAGGCCGTATAGAGAGCCTCCTCACCTCTTCCGTTACGCGCCATCGGGTATCCGTCGAAACAGGTCGCAATGGAAGACGGCGCGATCGTCGTGACCCGTCCCGATGACAGCAACCT
>CASFUJ010000267.1 GCA_949297645.1 uncultured Desulfovibrionaceae bacterium | reverse complement strand
GCTGGCTGGCAGAGCAGCCCGGCGTGGCGCGCGTCGCTTCCGTGAACGCCGACTCCGCGGCCGTGGCCGGTCGCTGCGCCAAGGCCGACCTCGTTTCCCAGATGGTGGGCGAGTTCGATACGCTGCAGGGGATCATGGGCGGTATCTACGGCCATAAGATGGGACTTGATGCCGCCGCGGCCGACGCCATTGCCGAGCAGTACCTGCCCGCCGGTCCGGATACTCCCGTTCCCGCCACCGACCTCGGCGCGCTGCTGTCCATGGCCGACAAGGCGGATACGCTGGTGGGCTGCTTCGGTCTCGGCAACATTCCCACCGGTGCGGCCGACCCGTTCGCGCTGCGCCGATGCGCTCTCGGTATTGCCCGCATTCTCATTGAGAAGGGCTACCGCGTGCCTGTGGAAGAACTGTTTGCCAAGGCCCAGTCGCTCTACAGCGACACCATCCGCTGGAAGCTGGACAAGACCGAGGCTCTCGCGAAGCTCAACGATTTCTTCGCCGGCCGCGTGAAGAACTACTTCCTTACCCAGGGCAACGATACCCTGCTTGTGGAAGCGGTGATGAGCGCCGGTTGCGACGACGTGTGGGCCGCCTCCCGTCGTCTTGCCGCACTGGTGGAGGAAAGCGGAAAGCCCGGCTTCGCCGACAACGCGCAGACCTTCAAGCGCGTGGCCAACATCCTGCGCAAGCAGGGCGCAGGCACGGCATGCGCCTTCCGCCGCGAGCTCTTGACCGAAGAGCCGGAAAAAGCTCTCGCCGACGCTCTGGACGCCATGACGACCCGTTTCGACGCGTTGTGGGCCGAGGACCGCTTCGACGAACTTCTGGCGCTCATGGACGGCGTACGCCCCACCGTGGACGCGTTCTTCGACGGCGTCATGGTCATGGCGGAAGATGCCGAGGTGCGGGCCAACCGTCTGGGACTTCTGCAGGTTCTGCTCTCCCGCATGGGCAGACTTGCCGATTTTTCGGCTCTGCAGATGTAAGGAGCGCCGCCGCGCTTGACATAAAGCGCCAAGACGCATAAGAATAACCGTTCTGGCAATAACGGGCGGCTTTGCGCCGCCCGACATCGTATCGCATCACACCCCGATGAGGGGTCATCATTCTGGAGGATTCCCGTGGCCAATCATGCTTCCGCCATCAAGCGCCAAAAGCAGAGTGTCAAGCGCAACGCCCGTAACCGCGCCGCCCGTACCCGCATCAAGAATGTGGTGAAGGCCGTGCGCGCCGCCATTCAGAAGAACGACAAGGCTGCCGCTGAAGAAGCTCTGAAGACCGCTACTTCCACTGTGTCCAAGATCGCCGGCAAGGGCGTCATCCACTGGAAGAACGCCGCGCGTAAGGTTTCCCGCCTTACCAAGGCCGTCAACGCTCTCGACGCCTAAGTTTCGTTTCTCAGGAAACGCTGAAAGGGAGAAGGCTCATGCTTCCTCCCTTTTGGTGTTTTAACTTTTTTCCCAATGGCTCCTGCATGTCTCCGGCAGGACAGCGCGCGGTCGCGTACGTTTTTTCGGGTGAAGGCGTGCCTTATGCCCCTGCGACATGAGGTTCAGGCGCATCCGTTTCCCGGAATGTGACCATGGTCATGGTACGAACGGAGAAATTCTTCTATCGTCATGGCCCGACAGGGACGGGGGAACGTTTCCGGCAGGCCGCGGAAAGAGCATCGGGCTTCCGGAACGTTTTCCGCAGGGCAGGTTCTACGGGCGTTTGCAGGAGCGGACAATGGCGGAAACGGGAGACTCTTTCCGGGACGTACAGGAAAGACTGGGGGCATGTTTTCCTGAACTGAGCTCTCAGGAGCGGGCGCGGCTTGCGTCCACCACGCGGCTTTCCTTTTATGCGAAGGGCGAGTGGATATATGTGGAAGGCGATGCCTCTCCCGTCACATGCTGGATCGTCTCCGGGCAGGTGGAGCTTCTGAAGGGCTCCGCGCTGGGAAAACATACTGTCCTTCATGTGGTACAAGCCGGGCACTTTCTCGATTTGTACGGGGTGTTCGGCGGCGGGGTGGCCTTTCTTTCCGCCCGTGCACTCTCTCCCTGCGTGGTTCTGACCATGGAAAACCGGGTGTTCCGCGCGCTTTTGACGGAAAATACCGACCTCGCCCAGCGCGTCATGCGGGCGCTGGCCATGCGTCAGCGCATGTTCATCAATAAGATAGCGGTATCGCAGGGCAAGATTTCCGTGCGCCGCCGCGTGGCGGGATGGCTCCTGCACAAGGCCAGAGTGGAGAAAAGCTCCGTCCTCGACGACGGCATGACGCGGGAGGTCCTGGCCGGACTTCTCGGACTTTCGCGCGAGAGCCTTAGCCGTCAGCTCAGCCGTTTTGTACAGGAAGGGATGATTCGTCTGGAGCGGCGGACCATTGTCATCGTGGATGAACAGGCGCTTCGCCGCTGCCTTCTGGAAGACTGACATGCGTGCCTGCATCGTGTACTCTTCACGCACCGGCAATACCCGCGCGGTGGGGGAATATCTGGCCGGACGCTTCTTGCTGCCGCTGTTTTCCGTGGCGGAGGCGCCGTCTTCCGGCTATGACGACTTCGTGCTCGGTTTCTGGACCTGGCGGGGCGGGCCGGATGCGGCCATGCTTGCCTTCATGGAACGTTTGCAGGCAAAGAACGTCTTTTATTTCGGCACGATGGCGTCTCTTCCCGATTCCCCGCATGCCGCGCGCTGCGCTCTGCGGACGGACCGTATTCTTGAAGAAGCGGGATGCCGTGTGCTCGGACATTTTTTCTGTCAGGGCCGGCTTGACCCGCAGGTGCTCGCGAAAAGCACGCATCCCAGGACGCCGGAGCGCATGGCCAGGCTTCGCGAGGCCGCAAGGCACCCCGATGAGCAGGATTTCAGACGTGCGGAGGCATGTCTGCGCAGAGCGTTGGGGGCAGGGGAGGCGCTTTTTCCGGCAAAGGGTGTTCACGCGTCATGCGGGGCGTAAAGACGGCGCATGGATTGACCG
>CASFUJ010000266.1 GCA_949297645.1 uncultured Desulfovibrionaceae bacterium | reverse complement strand
GCCTGCCCGGCAAGGTGCTCCGGCAGGTCTATATCATCGGCGCGAAATCCATGTTCGTCATCCTGCTCATCGGACTGTTCACCGGGCTGGTGCTGGGGCTTCAGGCCTTTTACGCCATGTCCATGTTCGGCGCGCAGGGCATGCTCGGATCGCTGCTTGCGCTCACGCTCATCCGTGAACTGGCCCCCGTGCTCACCGCCATCATGATAGCGGCGCGCGCAGGCTCCGCCATGACCGCGGAAATCGGCGTCATGCGTATTTCCGACCAGATCGACGCGCTGGAAGTGATGGACATCAATCCCGTGGGCTATCTCGTCACCCCGCGTCTTCTCTCCTCTCTTGTGGCCTTTCCCCTGCTCACCTCCATTTTCACGGTGGTGGGCATTTTCGGCGGTTACCTTTCCGCCTGCGTGCTGCTCGGTCTCAACGAGGGGCGTTACTTTTCCGGCATAGAATCCAGCGTCACGCTGGACGACGTGCAGGGCTGCTGCCTCAAGGCCGCGGTCTTCGCCGTCATCGTCATCATCGTCTGCTGCTTTCAGGGCTACAACGCCCACAGAAGAAGCGACGGCAAGGGCGCCGAAGCCGTGGGCAACGCCACCACCTCCGCCGTGGTCATGAGCTGCGTGCTCATTCTCATGGCCGACTATGTCCTCACCTCTTTCCTGCTCTGAGGCGCGCATGAAACGGCAAGCCTGGGATATTTCCATAGAACATCTCTGCGGCGGCTACGACGGTCGCCTCGTCCTTGAGGATTTTTCCGCCACGCTCCCGGCTGGAACGGTGACCACCATTCTCGGGGAGTCGGGCTGCGGCAAGACCACGCTGCTGCGCCTGCTGCTCGGACTGAACAGACCCGTATCCGGCCGCATTCTCATAGGCGGACGCGACGTGTCGGCCATGGGGGAAACGCAGTTCCGCAAGATGCGCCGCCGCTTCGGCGTGCTCTTTCAGGACGGAGCGCTCATAAGCGCCCTCACCCTTGCGGAAAACGTGGCTCTGCCGCTGGTGGAGCACACCGGTCTGCCGCAGAAGACGCTGCGGGAGGCGGCGCTGCGCACCCTCGCCCTTGTGGGCCTCGACAACTTCGCCGACTATTATCCGGGCGAGCTTTCCGGGGGCATGCGCAAGCGCGCCGGACTGGCAAGGGCCATCGTCACGGAGCCGCCCGTCCTTTTCTGCGACGAGCCGACCTCCGGACTTGACCCCATCACCGCCGCGCAGATGGACCAACTGCTTCTGGACATGAAGGCCTGCTACCCGGACATGACCACCGTAGTCGTCACCCACGACCTCGGCAGCGTGGAACACATTGCCGAACATGTCCTGGTGTTGCGCGCCGGAAAGGCCGTCTTTGCCGGAACAAAGGAAGAACTGAACGCGGCGACCGACCCGTACCTCTGCCGCTTTCTCCACCGTAAATTCGAAGAATCCCGCCGCATGGCGGCTCCGCCTCTGGACAACTCCGTACGCGGGGCGCTGGCCGAATGGCTGGACGATTAACGAGGAAACCATGTCTGCTGCAAAAAACACCGTCATCGGCGTGTTCGTGGTCATCGGCCTGCTGTGTCTGGCCTATCTCACCATCAAACTCGGACGCATGGAAGTGCTCGGCGACAACGGCTATACCGTGACCGCCCGCTTCTCCTCCGTGGCCGGCCTGCGCACGGGCGCAAGCGTGGAAATCGCGGGGGTGTCCATAGGCCGGGTCTCGGCCATACGGCTCGATACCAGCGACTACACCGCCCATGTGGACCTTCGCATCAATGAAGGCGTACCGCTCTCCGAAGACGTCATGGCCTCGGTGAAGACCAGCGGTCTCATCGGCGACAAGTACATCTCCATCACCCCCGGCGGTTCGGAAACCCTGCTGGAACCCGGCAGCCTCATCACCGATACCGAACCCGCCCTTGACCTTGAAGCCCTTATCGGCAAAGTCGTTTTCGGAGGCGTTTAATCCATGCGCATCAAACTCTTTCTTTTCTCCCTCCTTTTCTGCTTCGCCCTCGCCCTGCCCGCGCACGCCGCAGAGATGACCGCCCGCCAGACCGCTGAAGCCGGCGCGGACCGCATCCTCGCACTGCTTAACGACCCGGCCTTCAAAACTCCGGAAGGCAAGCCCGCCATCCGGAAGAAAATCGAGGACGAGGTGCTCAATCTCTTTGATTTCGAGGAGTTCTCCACCCGCACCGTAGGGCCGACCTGGCGGCAGTTCACGCCTGAACAGAAAGCCCAGTTCAAGGACGCCTTCACCGAGCTTCTCCGCAACACCTACATCGACACCCTCGACGAGTACAACGGGCAGCAGATCCGCTTCACCGGCGAAATCAGCGGCGGCAACGGCAAGCGAGTGGAGATCCAGATGGAATTTCTCGCCGACCAGAAGGCCTATCCCGTGGCCTTCCGCATGCTGGAAAAGAACAACCGATGGGTGGTCTATGATGTGCTCATCGAAGGCATCAGCATGATCAAGAACTACCGCGACCAGTTCCGCGACATTCTCGCCAAGAACTCACCGCAGGAACTCATCGACCGCGTGAAGGCCAAGGCCGAAGAACAGAAAAACAAACCCAAGGAAGCGAAGTAATGCGTCGAGTCATCGTTGCCGCCGTATTGTCCCTTGTCCTCGCCTGCGGCACGGGGTGCGCCTCGCGTCAGGAGCAGACGCCCGTGTCCGCACAGGAAATCTCCGCCGTTTCAGAAACCGCCGGGCAGAACGCTGTCGAAGAAGACTTCGGCGGCCTGGATGACTACGACGATTACACGGAAGAAGATGCCGCTCTGCAGGATGACCCCCTGGAAGGCTGGAACCGCGTCTGGTTCCATATCAATGACTGGTTCCTTGAATATGTGCTCAAGCCCCTGCACAAGGGCTATGCCTTCATCGTGCCCGAATCCATCCGCTCCGGCATAAGCAATTTCGCCTACAACGTCGCTTTCCCCGTGCGCATGGCCAACAGCCTGCTTC
>CASFUJ010000265.1 GCA_949297645.1 uncultured Desulfovibrionaceae bacterium | reverse complement strand
CTGCTCTTGGTCGGAAACACCCCCCGCGCAGGTGGGGAAGCCCCGCTCCACAAGCTACTGGCCGAGCACAAGAAAGGCCCCCCCCGCGCGTGCGGGGAAGCCGCGGTCAAAGACTTCGCGCACCTCGTCGGTCAAGAAACACCCCCACGGGCGTGGGGAAGTCGCGCTCATGTCCACGTCATGGGCCGCCGCGTCGGAAACACCCCCGCGCGTGCGGGGAAGCTCCCTGAGGCCAATGCCTGTTCCTGCCGGGTGCAGAACAGGCGGAACCCGACACGCTCCCGGTCTCAGGCGCGCCCGTCCGATACCGCCTCGCAACCGACATCCGTTCTGCCGGTCGAACCCGCGGGCGCGTCTTTCCGGCCTTTTCCGGTCCGCGTCCCCTGCGCCGCCTCAGGCGGAAGCGTCCGCCTCCGGGGAGGCGTCTCCTGTCTGCGCGCGAGAGGTCTCTTCTTTCCTCGCCCTGCCGGAGAACATGCTTCTGCGTCTCTTCTCCGCCGCCGCATAGAGCAGCTGGAACACATATTCCTCAAGGCCGCTTTTCGCCTCCACGGGCAGATCCACGAGAGCGGCCTCCGCCCGGGCCATGGTTCTGTGCCCGCCGCCGCTGCCCGTACCCGCGAACACGCAGGAGGCCACGGAGCCGAGGTCCATCTTGCCGTAGCCGCCGCGGAACACCACGATGACGCGGCCCGCGCTCACACCGCACACCGCCACCCAGCGCAGGCCGTGTACTTTAAGGAAGAAGTCCGCCACCACGACGAGGATGTCCGAGCTCTCCACCTTGCCGAGCCACACGAAGCTTCCGCGTCCGCAGGACCTGAGCGTCTCGAAGGCGCGCGAGAAGTAGGGCAGCCATTCGGGCAGGTATTCGCTGCGCAGGATGCGGTTCATGAGATTCGCGTCGCCGAAGCGGCTGAGATAATGGTAGGCGCGCAAATCCACGTCCGTGCAGCCCCGGCCGAAGGTGCCCGTGTCCGTGCGGATGCCGTACTGCAGGGCCGTGGCCAGAAGGCGGGCCGGGCGGATGCCCGCGGAATAAAGGTATTCGGTCATCATGGTGCTCACCGAACCGTAATCGGGACGTATGTCCTGAAACGGCGCGGAACAGGGCTCCGCCGGTTTCGGATGATGGTCGATGACGATGGAGAACTCCAGCCCGGCGAAGGCGGGATTGTGATGCGCCTGCGAATCCACGAGGGCGAAGCGCTGCACCTTTTTGCGCATGGAGGGCCGCCACTTCACCACCGGAATGTTCAGATAGCGAATCATGGCCAGATTGTCCGGCCGCGTGATGTCGTTGGTGCGGGCTATGGTCACGCTTTTCACCTTTGAGCGGATGATGCGCTGAAGAGCCATGGCGCTCGCCAGAGCGTCAGGGTCGGCGGTGATGAGTATGGCCCAGGATTCGTCCTTGACAAGCTGGGACTGAAGAAGCGCAAGCTGTGAGGAAAGCACGCGAAAATATGCCATAACCTTCTGCTCCTCTGATATCCGGCGTCCTTTGTGCCGACGCGCCGGGCGCAGGCTAGCTTTTGCGGCCGCGCACGAACTCGAGAGCCTCCCGGAACAGTTTCTGCTCGAAGCGCTGCGGCAGCGTGTCGAGACAGCGCTCCGCCCTGTCGAGATAGGTCACGGCCATGGCGCGGGTCTCGGCGTCGAAGCCGAGGCGTCTGATGTCCGAGGCTATGCGCGCCCTGTCCTCTTCCGTGAAGGTCCCTTCGCGGAAGGCGGCGCAGAAATTCTCCCTGTCGCAGCGCGGCAGAAATTCCAGATACTTCATGATGGGCGGGGTAAACTTGCCCTCGGAAAGGTCGCCTCCCGTGGGCTTGCCCGTCACGGCCTCGTCCGCGAAGTCCAGCGCGTCGTCCACCATCTGGAAGGCGATGCCGAGGTTCAGGCCGTAGTCGGAAATGGCGTCCGCCTGCTCGGGCGTCGCGCCTGCGTACAGCGCGCCGAGACGGCAGGAGCCGCGGATGAGCCAGCCCGTCTTACCCGCCACAATGTCCTCGTATTCCTTGAGGCTGTGGGAGTGGGAATGCTGAAGCGCAATCTCATGCGCCTCGCCTGCGGCCGTCATGAGCACGGCTTCCGACACGCAGGCAAGAAGCTCCGGCTTGCCGAAAGACGCCGTCTTGTGGCTCGCCGCGGCAAGCAGCGCGTCTCCGGCAAGAATGGCCCGCGGCACGTCGAAACGCACATGAGCCGACACCCTCCCGCGGCGGGTCTTTGCGCCGTCGAGCACGTCGTCGTGCAGAAGCGTCGCCACATGAATCATCTCGGGAATGACGGCGAGCTCATAGAGCTTTTCCCCTTCCGCACCGAACAGGCGGGCGGAAGAGAGCGTCATGAGGGGGCGCAGGCGCTTGCCTCCCGCCATGAGGACATGGGCGGCAATGTCGCGCAGGGGGGCGGGCATGGCGGAAAGCTCCTTTTCCAGAGCGGCGTTCACCTTTACCTGCTCGTACTTCAGCACGGACACGAATGTTATCATAGCCATAAACCTTTGCCCGGAAGGGCCTCGCAGAAAAATCTCCCCTTCTTTCTGAACGCATTTTTCATTCTTCGCAAGCATTTTCGTCCTTCCGGCAGGGAAGAAACGTTCCCTCTGCACGACGCGGCAGGAAGGCGGAGCCTTCGTTGCATGGCGTTGCGGCCGCAAAGGGGACCAGACGTCGGCGAAGAACCGCGTTTCTCTCGCGTCGCCGGACTGCGGAAGGTTCCCGAAAACGAAGGAAGAAAAGAGCTCTGCGGAAGTGCCTCCGCCGGGCTTCGCCGCTGAACGCGCTCGTCGTCCCTCCGCGCAGAACGCGTCCCGGCAGGCGGAAACGCCGCCCGGCACAGGCTGGGGCAAGGTTATCCGAAACCATCGCGCAGGCTCTTCAATCCCCCTCCCCGGCGCAGGCGGACGTAAATTTATCATCAGACGCCCACGGTTCGCCCCCGCCCCGGCGCAAACGGCGTTTCCGGGCCCCCGTTT
>CASFUJ010000264.1 GCA_949297645.1 uncultured Desulfovibrionaceae bacterium | reverse complement strand
GTTCATGAGAAAGATAAAAAAGTTCCTTCATGGCATCCTCCCTATGCCGACAATAAGAACTTTTTACCCTTTTGGCAATTAATGAGTCCTGAGCCTAGGAGAACGCAGGAAAAACTCCGGACACGAAAACCGGCGCGGTCTTCCCCATGCGGAGGAGCGCGCCGTCTTTTTTCCCGACAGAATTCCCTCACGGAGGCCGGACCGTCTGCCGCCTTCCCGAAGGAAAGGCACGCCGCCCCTCCTCGGCACAAAACGCCGGATGGCCCGGAAGCCATCCGTCCCGCAGGGCGGACGCGACTGCCGTCTGCGACGGCCTTGCGCCGGAACACGTCCTCCCATGACCATACGGAAGAGAAGCGGCGAAATACGCTCCCCCGCCGCTGGCGCTCACTCCCGCCAGCCTGTCTGAAACACCATGGAGACGGAAAAGCCGCCCGATTCCTCATTGCGGCAGCGCACCTGCGCGCCGCACTGCTCAAGACTGCTCCTGACAATGGCAAGTCCCAGACCTGAGCCGCCGGGATGGTCCAGCTTGGCCTTTTCGCCACGGAAAAAAGGCTCCATGAGCAAATCCAGCTCCTTTTCCGGCACTCCGTCCCCATAATCCCGTACGATGAGCGTGGTGGTCCCTCGAGCCTCATCCTTCTCCGCACGGATGAGAACGGGCCCCTTCTTTCCGGCATAGACCACGGCATTGCGCAGGGCGTTGAGCACGGCCCGCCGAATGCAGTTCTTATCCCCCCACACCACGGCGTCGGCAGGGATGGACACATAGATTTCCGCCGTATCCATCCATCTGGTGGTCAAATCCGCAAGCAGAGGAGCCAGCGCCACATTCCCGCACTCCACCGGCTGCGGGGACGACTGCGCACGCAGAAAATCAAGAACATCTTCCGTCAGCAGACAAAGGCTGTCCAGTTCCTGCATGATGCGCCTTACTCTGCGGCGCTCGTCGCCCTGCAACCTGTCATCCAGCACGGCAAGGCCCAGCTTGCAGCGCCCGATGGGCGAATTGAGCTCATGGGCGATATGCTGAATGAAACGGCTCTGTCCCGCCATCTTCCGGCTCAGCTTACGGGTCATGGACATGAGCGCCCGACTCAGGCGGCCGATTTCATCCCGTCTCCCGACATCCTTTTCAGGAAGACTCCCGGCCAGCTCCGGCCCGTTGGCGGCCGCTTCGGCAAAACTCACCATACGCAGGAGCGGCTTGGTAATATGCCAGATGAACGGCAGCCACCAGATGCAGGAAAACACAACGATGCCCGCCAGTATCAGGACCGCCCCTCTGATATTGAAAAAAAGGCCGTTGCCGCTGAAATTCCCGGACTGTGCCGTGAGCAGAAGATAATGCGCCTTGCTCTCCACATCGGGCACGAACAGCGCCCGACCGTACCAGTAGCCGTCTTCCGTGCGTATGAAGATGGCAGGCGGCGCCGAAGCCAGACCGGAATCGGCCATCTGATATTCCACGCTCTCACGAAACACCTGCGGAGGGTCGGGGCAGAGCGTAAAGGGAATGCGCGGGACACGGTAGGCCGCCTCCACCACGCGGTCCGGCAGCAGGTCTCCGGTATAGTACAGTCCTTTTTCATCCAGACTGATGAGATGAAAGCGGAGTCCTTCCGACTCATTGTAGTTCTCGACGATATAGCCCCATTCATAGGTATGATGGTATTGAAGATTCGTGCTGATGACACGAAACAGATTCTCAATGTCGGAGCTGAACAGATACGTCGGCATCAGTCCGTTGTTGCCGAAGGTCATATACGCAAAAAAGGCCGCTCCCAGTCCCCCTATGACAAACATGTTCAAAAGCATCCAGCCAAGCAGTCTGGAATAAAGAGAGGTGAACGGAAAAAACATCCTGCGTTTCATGCGACTCCCGGAGATTGACGCTAGCGGATAAAGGCATATCCCAGTCCTCGAAAGGTGCGTATATACTTGGGAGAACTGGAGGTATCGCCCAGTTTATGACGCAGGGAGGAGATATGCACGTCTATGCTGCGGTCGAATCTGGTGAAGTTGCGGTCGGCGATGACCGCCAGCAAGTCCTCGCGGGAAAACACCTTTCCCGCTTCTCTGGCCAGCGTATAGAGGATTTGAAATTCCGAAGCCGTAAGGCTGACGGGCCTGCCTCCCTGCCGCACTTCCTTGGCCCTGTTGCAGATGACCAGGTCCCGGAAGCAGAGCGTATCGTCGTCCTCCCTGTCTCCGGAAGCAGAACCGGCCTCGGAAAAAGGCAGAGCATGACGCCGGAGCACGGCGCGCACCCGCGCCAGCAGTTCCCGGGCCGAGAACGTCTTGGGAACGTAATCGTCCGCTCCCACCTCCAGCGCAATAATCCTGTCGGTCTCCTCATTGTGCGCCGAAAGCATGACCACAGGCACCGTGCTTTTCTGGCGTATGAGCTTGAGCACATCTATCCCGTTGATGTCGGGAAGAAACACGTCGAGAAGCACCAGCGTATGCCCGCCGCTCTCAAGCTCCCGCAGCCCTTCCTGTCCGGAATGGACAGCCGTCACGGTGAAGGAATTCGCTGCCATGAAGTCGTTCATCAGGGAACAGAACTCGCGGTCATCGTCTATAAGCAGAATTTTTACATCAAGATACGGGGCCATGCCCATTCCATTCCCCTCCGGCACATGCTTCTGCTCAGGTAAAGACGTCATGCCTGCCATTACGTCGTCCGGGGCAGCATTCACAAAATATTAAAAAAAATGTTCAAAAAAGTACATACGCGCCGAAACAACTTTACCTGATTCTTACATTCTCCTGTTCCCGACACAACGCACAGCCATGGCTCCGCCCAATTCCCCTTTCCGCATAAGCGCACGCAGCCGGAAAAAGCGCCGCTCTGTCCCCGGTCAACAGCTTTCCGCTCCGGCGACAGCACCGGCTCATACACGCAGCGGAACCTGCTCATGTTGTTCCCGTCTCTGCCGGAAGTCACGCGGCATGACCTTCCCCTCTCCATTTCGATGATGGCACACGCTTAATCGGAAAAAGGACCGCCCTCCG